>USSR01000074.1 GCA_900557355.1 uncultured Bacteroides sp. | reverse complement strand
TTCAGGCAAACCTGTTGGTAGAAGGTTTCTTCACAAAACTCTCTGATCCGTTTGTGCTGACAGCACCGGTAGAAGATCCGAACGGTAGCGGATATCTGATACAAACCCGTGTCAACGGTTCCGGTGCAAAAGTATATGGCGGTACATTGGAAGGAAAGATTGCTTGGCGTGATAAAATCCAGTTGCAGGCGGGACTGACTGTGCAACGCAGTCTGTACGACTCTCCCGAGGAGTGGAGCGCAGACAAAGAGCACCTGTCTGACAAAGAACGATATAGCGACCGGTTATTGCGTACCCCCGATGTTTATGGCTATTTTACTGCTACTTTCAATCCCACAAAGGCATTGTCGGTGGCCTTGAACGGTAATTATACCGGGCAAATGTATGTGCCTCACCTGATGTCCGAAGTAGATGGTACGGCAGACTTGTTGGTGAAGAGCCCGGATTTCTTTGAACTGGGTGCTAAAGTCGCTTATGATATAGATTTCTCCGGCATGTGCCTGCAATTCAACGTAGGAGTACAAAATATATTCAACTCTTATCAGAAAGATTTTGATAAAGGAGCCACTCGTGATTCCGGTTACATTTATGGTCCGGGAGCACCTCGTTCCTACTTTGCGGGCGTCAAACTTAGTTTTTAGTACCCGGCGGTTTTGTCTTGTATCGCCTTTTTATGTTCCTTTGAAGAAGATAAGCTACATCTTAACATAACTTTTTTATGCAAGCATGAAAGTTATGCATTTGATTTGCATTACCTTTGCGGACATAAAATAATTTGGCACATGGACTTACCCGTATCTTTTGCAGACCGTACCCGTTCCCTCCTGGGAGATGAAGAATATAACAAACTGGCTGATGCCTTGAATGACGAACAGCCCGTAAGCATCCGACTGAATGAAGAAAAACTATCCAGTTCTTCATTCAGTCTTTTTCATGCCTCTTCCGATCGTGTGCCTTGGTCGGCAACAGGTTACTATCTCGACCGTCGATTGACGTTTACCTTCGATCCGTTGTTTCATGCCGGATGTTATTATGTACAGGAAGCATCTTCCATGTTTGTGGAGCAGGCATTAAAGCAATATATCGGCGAAACACCCTCTGTAATGCTTGACCTTTGCGCTGCTCCCGGTGGAAAATCTACTCATGCTCGCAGTGTATTGCCCGAGGGTAGCCTGCTGGTAGCAAACGAAGTGATTCGTAACCGTTCGCAAATTCTGGCGGAGAATCTGACGAAGTGGGGGCATCCTGGTGTCGTGGTGACCAATAATGATCCGGCAGATTTCGCTGGTCTGGAAGATTTCTTCGATGTTATCCTGACCGATGTTCCCTGTTCCGGTGAAGGCATGTTCCGTAAAGATCCTGTTGCCGTCAGCGAGTGGAGTCCGGAGAATGTGGAAATCTGCTGGCAACGTCAACGGCGCATCATCTCCGATATATGGCCCAGTCTGAAACCCGGTGGGTTGCTTATCTATAGCACTTGTACGTATAACACAAAGGAAGATGAAGAAAATATCCGTTGGACGCACGATGAATTCGGTGCAGAGATACTTCCTGTAGATGCTCCGGCAGCGTGGAACATTACCGGAAACTTGCTTGTAGGTGAAGATTTTCCTATATATCGTTTCCTGCCTCACCGTATAAAGGGTGAAGGCTTTTTCCTTGCCGTGCTTCGTAAACCGGAAGGAGAGGCAGCACAAATCCGCTACAAATCCACTTCTTCACAAGGAAAGAAAAAAACGGGTAGCTCTAAAGTTAACGCCGGAGCATCTAAGGAACAATTATTGGCTGCACGTGCCTGGCTTCTTTCGGCAGAGGACTATGAAGTTTCTGCAAATGGAATGAATATTACAGCTTTCCCTAAAGAATATATATCCGAATTATCCATTTTCCAACAATCCCTTCGCGTTGTTCAGGCAGGTGTTACTCTTGCCGAAGTGAAAGGAAAAGACTTGATTCCCAATCATGCTCTTGCTATGAGCACTGTACCGGTTTCCGATGCTTTTCCTCGTGAAGAGATCTCTTATGAACAGGCTATTGCTTATTTGCGTAAGGAAGCCATTGTACTTTCCGGTTCTGCTCCACGCGGTTATGTGCTGTTGACGTATAAGAATATTCCTCTGGGCTTTGTGAAGAATATCGGTAACCGGGCTAATAACCTTTACCCGCAGGAGTGGCGCATCCGGAGCGGATACTTGCCGGATGAGATACTGATGCTACTGAAATCTTAATCAGATGTTTGCAAGCAACTGTTCAAAAGAATGATATTCGTGTTGTCCCTCTGTGTGTAATATGAAGTGGTCGGCAGCTAAAACCTGCAAACGCGGCGATTCGTTGGTTTCCGGTGAAGAGACAGGGTGACAAGCGTATCCATGACGATTGAGTGCGTTTGTTGTCCAATGCAGTAATACTTCATCATTGGCTTCTACACTGATACGGTGGTGGCTGTCTACTTTGGGATAATATACCCCGTGCGCATAATCAAACCGGATATCGTTACGGGAGAACAAGCCGTCCATCCGGTGACTCAGAATCATATCTTCCGTTACTCCGCATTGCAGTCCGTTTTCTTTGGAAAGTAACCAAAGTTTATCTGCCAGTACCAATGCCTGTTCTATGTCATGAGTGGAAAGCAGAATTGCTTTCTTTTGTTCTACTGCCAAGCGATGAAGCAACGTCATAATTTCAATACGACTCACTACATCCAGGAAAGCTGTCGGTTCATCCAGCAGAATGAGCGGACACTCTTGTACCAATGCCTTGGCAATCATAACCTTCTGCCGTTCTCCATCCGATAGCTCTGCGGTATAACTGTGGGCTTTATGGCTGATGCTTACAGCTTCCAGAGCTTCTTCAATGATAGAATGATCCGTTTTGTTCAATCTGCCGAAGAACCCCGTATGAGGTTGCCGTCCCAAGGCTACCAACTCATATACAGTCAGTCCGCCTGCCTGTGTCTTGTCTGTTAGTACTACACCGATGGTACGTGAACGTTCTTTCTCTGAATAGGCGGACAACGGCTTTTCCTGTACAAGTAATTCACCCGACAACGCTGGTTGTGAAGCAGCCATAGTGCGGAGCAGAGTCGATTTGCCGGTTCCGTTAGCTCCCAGCAGACAAGTCAGTTCTCCGGGGTAGAGCCGGAAGAAGAGATGCTCATGTATCCGTTTTTCTTGCTTTCCCTGGCGGTAGCCGATGCATAAATCGCTTGCGGTGATAACAGCTTTCTCCATCAGTTGAAGTATTGTATTTTACGTTGGTTGACAATGACATAAATGATAACAGGCGCACCCAGTACTGGAGTTACCGCATTGAGAGGAATAATACCTGCTTCGCCCGGAAGAATGCAGATCAGATTGCAGAGCAAAGCAATCACACCGCCCGTCAGCAAAGTAACGGGAAGCAGTGAATTATGATTGGATGTGCCCAGCATCAGGCGGGAGATATGAGGAACGGCCAGACCGATGAAAGCCACAGGTCCGCAGAAAGCAGTGGTGACAGCTGTCAGTAGTCCGGTAGCAATCAGTAGCAGATTTCTTGTGCGACGGATGTTTACTCCTAAGTTTTCAGCATAGCGTGTACCCAGTAGCAGGGCATTCAGAGGTTTGATAAGCAAGATGGAAAGTAACAAACCTGCCAGACAGAAAATAGAGAAATAGGGGAGCTGTTGCAATGAGACCCCTCCAAAGTTTCCCATACCCCATATCATATAAGAATGTACCCCTTCGGCTGTTGCAAAGAAATTGAGCAGTGATATAGCGGAAGAAGTGATATAACCAATCATGATACCTGTAATCAGCAGCATGATATTGCTTTTAATCAGTGTAGAAAAGAAAAGGATAAGTCCCATTACCACCATCGACCCGATGAAGGCACCAAGTATCACGGAGAAGAAACCGGATAAGGTGAATACCCCTGTAGCAATGCTTCCTCCACTGGCTAACATCACCAATGCGACACCAAGACTTGCTCCTGAGTTAATGCCCAGGATGGATGGACCTGCCAGTGGGTTGTTGAATGCCGTTTGCAGCATCAGTCCTGAAGCTGCGAGTGCGGCGCCACATAGCAGAGCCGTGACGGCTTGTGGCAGACGGGACTCCCAGATGATAAAAGTCCAGCTGGCTTTCTCTACTTCATTTCCTGATAGAATATTCCACACTGCTCCGGCGGGAATACTTATCGAACCAAACCAGAGATTAGCGGTCATCAATAAAAGAATGAGAACCGACAGTACAATACCATATATATATCCTTTGCCTTTCAAACCATTAAATTTTATTCCGCTAATTTACTATAATATTTTAACTCGTATCCTTCTAACATCGAAGGATGGAAGATTTTTATTAAATCTTTCAATAACCAGTCCGGTTGGAAAGGCGTTTCTTCATAGAAAGGCACCCGATTGGTGTTGCATCCATAGATGTTCCGTTCCTTGAAAGCACGGAAACCTGCATAAGGGGCAAATTCTTTTTCCAGTTCACTATAGGTCTTATCTGCGGGTTGGTTGTAGCGTATCAGCCAGACGTCCGCCTGTTGTCCTTTCTCAAAGATAACCTCGAAGGGATAGGGAAGGGAACCGCTATGTGTATCTTCCCGGAAAATATAATTGGCACTCGCATCGGTATATAGTTTGGAGATAGTACTGTTGCCGCCCGGAGTATACCAAGTGGAACTTGTTTTCAAATCACACATCACCGAAGGAGCATAAGAAATGGGTGCAACCAAGTTCTTCAGTTCATTATAATTCTGTTCCACTGATGCAAACAAGCTGTCCGCCACTTGTTGCTTTCCAAACAATAAACCGTAGAAATGCATCCATTCAGCGCGCCCCAGTGCGGAGGTCTCCATATATTCGGCACCCCTCCCCCCGCCCGAACCCGCCACTGTTTTCAAAAGGGGAGAGGAGTATTGCATCCGGATGAAGGTCTATGATTTTTTCAATATTAGGATTCATGCCGTCGCCTACGTCGGCAATTGATCCGTTCCGGCATCCTTCTTCTATTTCCGGCATCTTGATGTATTTCAGGTCGCATACACCACCAATGCTACCCAGTGCACCAAGCTTCTTCAACAGACTGCAATGCACGGAGGAGTAGATGACGGCTTTGCTTAACGGAGTGCGGACGATGGTTCCTGCGGGCAGTTCTTCGGGGAGCTTCTGCTCTTTATCTACTAAAATATAGGTATGCAAAATTTTCGTTGTATCCCAGGGATTGCGTAATTGTGCAAGGGTATAGTCTTCGTAATCAACTATAGAAAGGTTCTCGGAATACCGCAAGGTGATGGTGTCACCTTGTACAGAGGTAGAAGAGGTGTTGCTTCTCCCGCTGCAGGCGGAGAGAAGTAACACTGTGATTGCTATTGAAATAAATTGTAATCCTTTGTGCAGATACATTTCAGATATTAATTAAAAAAGATGATTTTCTTGGGGTTTTGGCCTCCGCAGTCAAATTTGTCGATAAAGTTTCCGTTTTGGTCAAATCTGTAGATTGTTCCGTTTCCGGCAGAATACAAAGTCGTGGCTATATAAATGTCTCCGTTAGCTTCGTTCACACTCATGGAGTAGACACTACTGGAAGCAAGTTCTTCCGGGGCATTTTTCAGGAAGCTGGCATCTTTTTTCTCCAGGGTATTTGCATTATAGCTGTAGAAGGTATTTATAGTACTGGTTTCAGGCCAGTTACTATAATCCGTCTCCGAATTAACAAAGTAGACCATTCCTCTTTCATCATCGGCAACCATATCGGTGGCAGTGCCGATTACCGTTATTTTGTTGTTGTCTTTCGGGTCTATCATCTGGGCTGTATAACCCACAGTACCATAATCCCCGTAAGATATCAGAAAGACTTTATCATTGGCCTCCGTCAGTTTGTTCGGGTTTACCGTCACGGTTAATGTCTTTTCCAATGTAAATGTTTTGGTGTTGATGACGAATACATCTGATAAATATACAAATTGGGCATCCTCTTTCTTATAGGAGTTTGCCACATATAGCTTATCGTTGCATTCTACAATACCTTCCAGATTATTCCCAAGGCTCAGAGATGCTTTTTCTTCCAGTGTCTGCGCATCCAGTTTCACTACTTTGCCGCCATACAGCGTTACATACACATAGCCGTCGTCGGCTGCCATGTAGCGGGGTGTTGCTCCATTTACGGTGAATGCATGGCGGGCTTGTTCCACTCCAGCCGTATTTAAGCGTGTCATATAGCTTGAACCATTGACTGCAACATAAATACTATTACGATATTCAATCATGTCCTGACCGGTATCACCTAATTTAGCATCGTTTTGTGTCTGGAATATGTCCTTGACAAAAAAGTTTGCCTGATCCGGACAATAGAAACTGATACTTGCATTGTTGGCTCCCTGAGAACCTTCATTTAATATATAGGCACGCTTTTGGGGCAATTCTATGGTACTTCCGGAGTCATTCCGCCCATAATCGTCATCATCATCACTACATGATGTAATAGAAACGTTTAGTGCTATCAGGCACATTAAACTGAGTAACAAACTTTTGATTTTCATTTTACGTTGTTTTTTATAGGGTTAAAATTGTATTGTACCGCTAACCTGCCAGTTCCGTCCCGGCATGGGATAATATTTTATAACTTCGTACTGCTTGTTTAACAGGTTGATAACTTCCGCCTGTAGCGTAAGTGTATATTTGTTGAATTTGAAAGCATGGGAAACAGAGAGAGTATGGTCTGTGTATCCATCTATCTTGTAGTCCGGAATATTTTGCGACAGATAATATCGTTTACCTACTCCGACAACGGAATATCCGACATTTAGCCACGGGGTCTCGACAATGATATTGCCGTTTCCACTATGTTCCGGTGTATAGGGCAATTGGTCTTTGTAGTTGCTGGTTGAACTGTCGGTAACATCAATGGCTTTTTGCCATGTATATCCTCCCGCAATACGTAAGTCTATCTGAGGGATAATAGGAATGAACGTCGAGAAAGTAAAATCAACTCCCGATATGTGTGCTTTTCCATAGTTTGCCATTCTCCATACATAAGTTGACGGGAATGCTACAATTTTATCTTTTACATGGTTGTAATACCCATCCAATGTTACGGATATGTTGTTTATCCATGAACAAGGAGAACCGCTCCACGTAATGCCTATGTTGTATTCCTGCGCTTTTTCGGGACGGAGGCTGCGATTGCCTAAACGATAGTAATATAAATCATTGAAGGTCGGAGTCCGGAAAGTGCTTTTGTACATGGCACGTATGTAGAATAACCGATCTTTCCAAGGGCGGAAACTGATGGATGCGCTGGGGGAGAGTTTACTCATGTCTTCCGGACGTTCTCCACTTTCTACATGCTCCGTGAGGTAGGTACCCACCAGAGACGCCATGGCTGTGAACTGTCCGGTCTGATACTTTGCGCTAAATGCTGTGAGTGAAGTGTAGCGCGTCGGATATGGGCAGAACTGGAGGTTATTCCATAAGGTATTGATGGCTCCGTCTTGCGCTAAAGCCAACGAAAACTCTTTAGTGGGTGAGTAGACAATAGTGGCGGACAAATAATATTCGTTCTGTCTGTAATGCTCAGTCGTAATCCCTCCTTCATATTGTGCCCCTTCATCCTGATACTTATTCTTGGAATAATTATACTTTCCCTGGGCTTGCAAAACCCATTGAGGGGAGAATTGCTTTTTATATTTCACTTGAGTGAAGAAATTCTTATCCCACAAACGCTCATAAGAATTCGGATTATAAAGAAGGACAACACCGGGCAGTCCACGTTCCGAATCAAAATAATAGGTTTTTATGCTTAATTTGCTGCTGTCTTTGAACGTATGAAAAAGGTTGGCTTCACCATGCCAGGAGTTTATGTCCGAATTGTATCTTCTCTCTTTGGTTGTGTACTTTCCATTCTCCAAGGTGAAATCATAGATGCCATCTGCTCTCAGAAAGTTGCCGTCCACGGTGAGGGTTGTCTGTTTGCCTAAGCGTTGCGCCCAGCGCAGTGAAGGGTTTACCATACCATAAGAACCTCCCTTTATGCGACCTTGAAAAGAATATTTTCCTGTGAACAGGGGGACTTCTGTCTCTATGTTGAGTACACCGGCTGAGGCGTAAAGGCGGGCAGGCTGTAGCAGATTGTCACTCTGTCCGATGGCTAAGGAGAGTAAAGCGACATTATCGAGTGAGAACCTGCCTATATCTATTTGTCCGGCCTGGCAGTTGCTGACGGCTATTCCGTCATAGCTGATAGCTGTATGCGCTGCACCCAGATTTCGTATAGAGACGGTCTTGAGTCCGCCTACTCCACCATAATCTTTCACATTGGCACCAGTGAAATGACGCACTGCATCCGCCATGTTTTGCAGACCAAGGCGTTCAATATTATCTTTTGTGATAATTTGTGTGGGAGTTGCTGCCGAAACTTTTTGCGGGGCTCGTCTGGCTTTTATGGTTACTCCGGGAATTTCATGCGTCTTATTGGTTATGGTATCTCCTTTTTGTTGGGCATGCAGATGAAGAGGAGATAAGAATAAATAGATGAATAAACATAACCGTAGTATATAGGCATGCTTATCTATTACAATTCTATTGCTTTTAGTTCTTTGTATATTCATAAATAAGGGTATAAACCATGTACATCTCATGCCCTTTCCTCGAAGGCATAAGAAATGATCGGTTTTGCAGGTCTTCTGACTTACTCCGGATTTACCGCCTTCCCACCATACGAATATTGGCAGTGGCACAGGTGATTGGCAAATCCTGCAATAGGAGATCACAGCAGCGGGACTGTTTGGGAGTCACACCCAATTCCCTTTTCATGGAGTATACCGAAAGGTATCCTCCAACAAAACCGGGAGCAAAGATAAGAAAGATTTATGTTTAATTTGTAATGTGGTGCAGTATTTTATAAATTTATGCATTTATTCTAACAGAGTAACTTAATAGAAAACTAATACTATAATGCTTATGCTAAAGAAAACTATTGCTGCGCTAAGCCTACTCAGTATCCTTGCAGCTTGTCAGAATGATGAGATTCCTCCTCAACCGGAACCTAAACCACGTCAAGACATCAATCTCACCCGTGCGGAACAAGATTTAATGGACAAAGGTACAGACTTTGCTTTCCGTTTCTTCAATCAGGTGTGCAGTACCGAAAAGGAAAAGCCGAATGTCTTTGTATCTCCATTGAGTGCATCACTTTGCTTATCAATGATTACTAACGGAGCTTCGGGCAATACGCTTACTGAAATGCAGGACGTATTGGGATTTCCTGCCGCTTCTTTCTCTCTTGATGATCTGAATAACTATCATCAAAAACTAACTTCAGCTTTATTGGATTTAGATAATACCACTCAATTAGGAGTTGCCAATTCTATTTGGGTAAAACAAGGTTTTAAAGTTTACGATTCTTTTGTAGATGTGAATAAGAAGATGTATGATGCTCAGGTACAGGAACTTGATTTTACATCTCCCACAGCGAAGGATGTGATTAACTGGTGGTGCGCTGAGCAGACGAATAATTGTATAAAAGAGGTTATACAGAGAATACCGGAAGATGCGCGTATGTATTTGGTTAATGCACTCTACTTCAAAGGCATTTGGAAGAGTCAATTCCAAAAATCGGATACTCGCCAGGAAAACTTTACTAATTCTGATGGTACTGAGCAGAAAGTGAACATGATGAATCAGACAGAAACGTTTAATTATGCCCAGAACTCAGCATTCTCCATCGCAGAATTGCCGTATGGTAACGAAGCTTTCAGTATGGTGCTCTTATTGCCTGCCGTGGATAAGACTTTGGATGAGAGTTTGTCCGAATTGACTTATGAAAACTGGAAGGAATGGAATGCAGCTTTGTCGAGCAGGCAATTGCAGGTTAAACTTCCCCGTTTTAAAGTGGAGTATGACAAGATGCTCATAGAAGATATGGTTGCTATGGGGATGAAGGATGCCTTTGATGGTTATAAGGCTGATTTCTCAAAAATGTCGGCTGCCGAGTTGTATATTGGTCTTTTGCAGCAATTTACTTATGTAAATGTAGATGAGGAAGGTACTGAAGCAGCAGCTGTTACAGTTGGTGGAATGTTGGAAACTTCTGCCGGGCCATCTACTCCTATATCTTTCTATGTAGACCGTCCTTTTGCTTTCGTGATTAAGGAAAAGAGTACGGGAGCAATTCTTTTTATGGGGAAAATTACGAAACTGTGATTTGTTATGCTATTTATAAAGAAAGCGAAGAATCAACTCTTTCAATTGCTGGAGTTGGTTCTTCGCTTTCTTTATAAATATAATAAGAATATATTCTTATAGTTTACTCTTATATATCTGTGCCATTACCTTCTGATACTGATTTTCCAATTGAAGCAGATTCTGTTTACTTTGATAAATCACAGAAACTTCTACAAAATACTCTATCACGCTGATCTGTCCACCGGTAAGGGCTTGTTTCAGTAATGCAAGATCTTGTTGTGAACTGAATGCTTCCCTATATTCCTGTATGGAGGTTTGCAATGATTGTGCCTCACTGTACAGTTTTGCTAAGGTCGCCTCAGCTTGGAAAGTAGCGTTCTCTTTCTGATAGTCGAGATTCAGAGATTGTGCTTTGGCTATCTTCACCTTATTGCGGTTTTCAAACAGTGGGAAAGAAAAGCCCACTACAACTCCATTGAACGGAGTACCGGACTCAGTATTACGGCGATATCCCAGTTCCAATTTTGGCAACCAGCCTTGCTTACTTGCAGAAATCTGTTTGCGGGCAGCAGCACTTTCACTGCTCAATGACAGCAAAGTCTGATCGGCTGCCAACACTTCCGAACGTAACTGTTCATAGTTGTTAGGAAGAAGCGGCAACGGATAATCATTGATGGAACGGAAACTGCTCAGTTCATTGTCTTGCAAAGACTGGTCTCCGTTGAGTGCAAGGAGAGATTTCCAGGCATTATCAAGCGCAGTCTGATTGGCGCGGAACTCTGTACGTACATTCAGTAATTCCAGATTGATTTTGTTTGTTTCCAATACATTGGCATCACCTGTTTCCAGACGTTTCTTGTAGTATGTGGAGAGTTCCTCAGCCTGTTTCATGCGTTCATCCAGAATCACTTGCTGATGCTGTAACATGATGATATCGAAACAAAGCTCCTTGGCTTGCAACAACAATTGTTGACGGAAAGCAGCAGACTGTGCATCAAGCGCACCGGTTTTGAGTCGATTTACTTTTCCGCGTGTAGCATATAAAGTAGGGAAATCAAAGCTTTGGGAAACAACAAGTTCACCTATCGTCTCGCTCTTATCTTCCGAACCCCACAAATGGGCATACGAGAGAGTGGGATCAGGCAAATTGTTTTCCGACTTGTTTTCCAATTTCTGTGAAGTGATAAGTTGCGCATTAGCCTGCAACTCCTTATTGTTCGCTTCAATGCGGTGCAGCACTTCGTCTATGCCAACCGATTGGGCACGCATCTCCGCATATAGGAAAAAAGTGATAAAACTAAATATAAGAATTCGTTTCATTATTTGATATTGTTAATAGTTATATGGATGTTAATTCGCCGGTTTCCGGTGCATCATCAGATAAACAATCGGAATGATGAAACCGTTCAGGAACGTGGAAGTTAAAAGACCTCCGAGAATAACCTTCGCCATCGGGCTTTGGATTTCATTACCCGGCAAATCACCTCCCAGTGCCAACGGAATAAGTGCAAGAGCAGAAGACAACGCGGTCATCAGAATTGGATTCAAACGGTCCATTGAACCGCGGATTACACTGTCATACACATTCAGTCCTTCTTCCCGTTGCAAGTGGTTGTAGTGGCTGATCAACAACATACCGTTTCGGGTAGCAATACCGAACAGTGAAATAAAACCGATAATAGCAGGAATACTCACTTCTCCCGTTGTCATCAACAAAGCAAATACACCGCCAATCAATGCAAGCGGCAGGTTGATAAGAATAATCGCACTTTCCTTCACACTGCGGAATTCATGATAAAGTAGTAAGAAGATCACTGCAATACTCATCAGCGATGTGAGTAATAAGGTGCGGCTTGCTGCCTGTTCGCTCTCAAACTGACCGCCGTATTCAAGGTGATATCCTTCCGGCAATTTGATGTCCTTGTCCACGCGAGCCTGAATATCATTCACCACACTGCGCAAGTCACGGTCGGCAACATTGGCAGAGATCACAATTTTACGTTTTACGTTCTCGCGGCTGATAGTATTCGGCCCCATTGCAGAACGCACTTCGGCGATGTAGTTCAACGGTATTTTCTTTCCGTCGCTGGTATCTATCATCAAGTTGCGTATCTTTTCCATTTCGTCGCGAAGATCATCACGTACACGTACGGTAAGGTCAAAACTTTTGCCTTTCTCGTAAACCTGTGATACGGTTTCGCCTGCAAGGCAGACATTCACGAACTCAGAGAATTCCGGTAATGAGATACCAAACTTAGCCAACATTTCCCGCTTGGGCGAAATGATAAGCTGAGGACGTTCTATCTGTTGCTCCACATTCAAGTCGGCAATACCAGGAATATCTTGGATGGCACTTTTGATTTCATTACCCAAAGTAAACATACGGTTCAGGTCATCACCGAACAGTTTAATAGCAATGTTTGCTTTCGTACCGCTAAGCATAGCATCGATACGATGACTGATAGGTTGCCCGATTTCTATGTTCGCTCCTACGATGGTGCCCAATTTCTCGCGTACTTCAGCAACCATTTCGCTACGTGAACGATCTTTCAATTCGAACGGAGCCTCTATTTCGGAAACATTCACTCCAAGTGCATGTTCGTCCAGTTCGGCACGTCCGGTCTTGCGGGCAACGGTTTGTATTTCAGGAATACTGAGTAGCAATTCCTCTGCACGATGCCCCATCTTGTCACTTTCTTCCAACGAGATACCCGGCAAAGAAGATATGTTGATCGTAAACGAACCTTCGTTGAAAGGTGGCAGGAATGAACGGCCCAATGTGAAGAAACATACTAAGGCTACTACGAACAAACCAATAGTACTGCCCAATACGATCTTCTTATGTCCCAGTACGAAAGCCAGTGCAGCGCCATACCATTGTTTCATTTTACGTGCTACATACGAGTCGCTGCTTTCTTTCTCTTCCTTCTTCTTGCCTTTTCCCAAAAGATAAGAGCAAAGTACCGGTGTAACCGTCAGTGCCACTACCGTAGAAGCAGCCAATGCTACAATGAACGCAATACCCAGCGGAACCAGCATGCGGCCTTCCATACCTGTGAGGAAGAATAACGGCACGAAACTAACTACGATAATCAGCGTAGAGTTCAGGATAGGCATACGTACTTCTTTCGATGCGTTGAATACCACGTCCAATATGGAAAGTCGTTCTTCCACAGGTTTCAACTTGTTTTCGTGGAGTCGCTTATATACGTTTTCCACGTCCACAATGGCGTCATCCACTAACGAACCGATAGCGATGGCAAGACCACCGAGACTCATTGTGTTGATTGTGAATCCCATATAATGCAGCGTCACCAGTGAAGTAATCAATGAAAGTGGTAGTGTAACCAATGAGATCACTGTTGTGCGTACATTTGCAAGGAACAGGAATAGTACAATCACCACGAAGATACCTCCTTCGAACAAGGATTTCTGTACGTTTCCGATAGAGCTTTCGATAAAGCGGCTTTGGCGGAAAATGTCTGTGCTGACTTTTACATCCGGTGGCAGATTTTTCTGTAAATCTTTCAGGGATGCTTCCAGTTTATCCGTTAATTCCAGCGTGCTGGTGGCCGGCTGCTTGGTTACAGTCAACAATACGGCAGCTTTACCCCGTTCAGATGCTGTACCCAGTTTGGGTAATTTTGCTCCAATGTGTACGTCTGCAATATCTTCCAACAGAATAGGAGCACTGCCTGAAGTGGTTCCACCACGTACCACGGCACGTGCCAGTTGATCTACCCGATCGGTAGAAAGTACTCCACGTACAATGTATTCATTGCCATATTCATATAGCACGCCACCGTTTGCATTCAGATTCATTTCACGGGTTACGGTCATAATTTCATTCAGCGTAACGCCGTAATGTCGCATCCGTTCCGGATCTAATTGTATCTGATATTCCTTTATATCACCACCCAGTACCGCTACCTGTGCCACACCGCCTGTAGAGAGTAAGCGCGGACGGATGGTCCAGTCAGCTATTGTACGCAGGTCAAGCATAGAGGTAGAGTCGGCAGTCAGACCGATAATCAGCATCTCGCCCAGAATGGATGATTGTGGACCCAGTGTCGGTTTTCCTACACCGGTAGGCAGGCTTTCGCTTACAACAGCCAGCTTCTCGCTAACAATTTGCCGGGCCAGATAAATATCCGTATCCCAATCGAATTCTACCCATACTACTGAGAATCCATTGGTAGATGAAGAACGCACGCGGCGCACACCTGTTGCACCGTTCACTGCTGTTTCAACAGGAAATGTGACGAGTTGTTCCACTTCTTCTGCCGCCATACCGTTTGCCTCAGTCATGATGACAACCGTAGGTGCATTGAGATCTGGAAATACGTCCACTTCCGTGTGCATGGCGGTGTAAGTTCCGCCTATCAGTAACAACACCGAGGCCACAAGCACCAGGATGCGGTTATGAAGTGAGAAATGTATAATCTTGTTTAACATGTTGATTAAAGTGTTAGAGTGTTAATGTGATAATGTGATAGGGTGAAGTTGCTTTATCACTCTATAACTTCATCACTTACCACTGTTTTTTTAGTGTTCGTGACTGTGTGCCGGTATTGCATTTGTAGCGCTTGCCAGTTTCACTTGATAAGCTCCTTCGGTTACCACGCGGTCTCCTGCTTTTACACCTGAGAGAATCTGTACGCTTTCACCGTTATCGGCTCCAAGAGTCACGAGTTGTTTCTTATATCCTTCTTCATCCAGTTGCAGGTAGACAAAGAAACTGCCTTGTTCTTCAGTCAATGCTGAATGGGGTAGGGATATTACATTTTCTATAGGGGAAGACAATAAGAAGATTTCTACAAAGGAACCGGGGATGATATCACCTTTGTTGTCAAACTCAAAGGTTACAGGTACATAATATCCACCGTCTCCACCCGAGGCTTTGCCATAAGAGAGAAGACGTCCGTCTAAGTCTTTCAATGCGTATACCTTATTATTATAAGGAGTACAGAAGTTAGCAGAACCAATAGTACGAAGATATTGGTAATATTTCTCTGAAACGTCAGCACGCAAGAATAATTTGCGGTTTTGCGTAATGCTGACTAACGGTTGTCCCACCGCTACGTAATCGCCTTCTTTCACTAACAGGCTTTTTACATATCCACTGATGGGGGAAACCACGGCTTGCCCGCTTGCCGAACTGTTTTTGGCTACGGCTTCGTAGCTGATACGTGCATTCTCATACGCTTGTTCAGCCTGAGCGAAATCCTTTTCAGAAACAATCTTATTTCCTACGAGGGCTTTCATACGCTCGTATTCTTTCTTGGAAACTTCATAGGCGATGCGCGCCCGTTCTACCGGATCACCATCCGCCATATTTTTAGAAGACAATATAACCAGCGGTGCTCCTTTACTGACACTCATGCCTTCAATAATCTTTCCGCGGAAAGATACCACGCCTGCTACGGTTGCTACAGCAACACTCTCATCTCCCTGTGCTGCCATTACCTGGCCGCTGGTTTTTATAACTTGATGGAAAATTCCCGGTTCTACAACATTGGATTTTACTCCGGCAGCCTGCGCCTTTGCGGGGGGCAGAATGATTTCGTCGCTATGTCCGGCTGCTGCTACTTCACCGTGGTCATGTCCATCGTGGTCGTCACCTTCGTGATTGTGGTCTTCGCCCTCATGATCATGCTCGCAACCTTCGTGCTCATGCTTTTCTGTTTCATGATTATGACCTTCGTGTCCGTCGCCAGATTTACTATTGCAGGAACCCAATAGGAATAGACCCATGACTCCCATAAAAAGAATTTTTTTCATGATGATATTTTTATGTTCTTACTTTTATCAGTGTGCAAAATTAGAGATAAAAGCCTGCAATAAAGTTGCAGACTTTACGATAAAGTAAGAACACACGGAGGTGCGCGAAGTCCTGTGGCACGTGTAAGATACGTGCCATGAAGTGATTCCTGGTATATGCAGTCCTGTCTTTGCCCGCTTTCTTCGGGTAGGACTAATAATCGGAGGAGTGGTTCGGAAAACAATGTAATAACCAGCGGAAAGTCCGGATGTGCCCATCCATTGTCCGAGCTGGGAGTTTGCTGGAAGAAGTGAGTCGTCACACATCCCGTT
>USSR01000073.1 GCA_900557355.1 uncultured Bacteroides sp. | reverse complement strand
ATAAGCGTTAGAATTTATCAAAACCTATGAACTATTAAGAGATTCGATAGAAGATCAAAACCAAAGCGTGGCAATTATTAAAATGCAGAATCTATTTCAAAACGAAAAACTGCAGAAAAACAACAAAGAACTATCTAAAAAGATGGAAGAAATTAGTTCTCTTGTATATAAAATAAGTGCAATTGCAGCTTTCGCGTTACTAATTACAGGATTATGCTACTTCATAACCTACAAAAAGAAGAGTGAACGTATACGAAAACAAGAAAGAGAAATATCTCAAGCCAAAGATAAACTACAACAGCAAGCTATAGAAAATCTTCAAAAAGAAGAAAAACTATCTTCACTACAAGCTGACTTTTTACGCAGATTAGTGGCTATCAACATTCCATCTCTAAATAATAAAGCAAACGATCTCGTTATCAAACTTTCTAATGAGGATTTTGCTAATCTGGAAAAAGATATTAATGCTACTTTTGATCAATTTACAGTAAGACTAAAGAAAGAATATCCACTACTCGACAAAAATGAAATTCAGTTCTGCTGTTTAATAAAAATACAATTAGATTTAAATACCCTTGCCAATATCTACTGCAGAAGTAAAGCTGCAATTAGCAAAAGAAAACTTAGAATCAAACAAGAAAAACTAAACATTACAGATAAAAACATCTCTTTAGATGATTTTATTCAAAGATTCTGAAATATTCCTTCTTACATTAACATCTATTCATAATAAAAGGATTTAATTGCCATTTGTCCAATGGTAATCTATACCTATTTACATTAACACATTAATTATTAGCGATTTATATAATATCTATTGTCCAATGCTTTTTTTGTATTCATAAATCATATTCCATAACTTTGCAATATCAAACGTAAGCAAAATCAGATTCTATAATAACATCTTGATTAAACTATTAATATATAATATAAAATGTGATATAGCAAAAAAATCAATATTAATTATTTAAAACTAGAATTATGAAGAACCTAATTTGGCTTAGCGCATATCTTATCATAAGCGCAATTTTCAGTTCTTGTTCAAAAGACGACGAAAACACCTCTATTATTCCGGAAGGAGAAAAAACAAATGTAAATGTATCATTAAATATTGCTCCTATCAACGCAATGGAAACCAATATAAATGATAACAGAACTTCTATTGAAAACTTTTGGTTATTAGAATTCGATCAACAAGGTAAAAATGTTGCAGTTATAAAAGAACTACGATTCAGTATCAACTCTGCAGAAACAGTAGAATTAGTAGCAGGGGCTAATATGAAACTGGTAGTAATTGCTAATGTAGATAAAAGCATTGTTTTCCAATTAGGAAAACAAACCTATGAAGCACTAAAGAATACTATTTATACATTACCAGTCAATTCATCTAACGCAATTCCGCTAGTAGGAGAGCAAGTAGTTTCTATTACCAAAGAAAATCAGACATTAGATGCTATCACATTAGAACGAATTGCAGCTGAAGTAAAATTCACTATCAATAATACCTCTTCTGATTTCCAGTTAACTTCCATAGCATTAAAGAATATATATAAAATGTATTACTTTAGTAAGGGAACAATATCTCAAAGTAATATTGCAGACTATAGTGAAATCCCATGTACTATCGGTGAAGAAAATTATACCCATTACATAGCTGAGAACCTGATGGGAACAAATTCTAGTATCACAACAGACAAAGACAAGGTAACAGATAAACTAGCGACTTTCATTGAAATTGTTGGTGAAAGAATGAGTGAAGGCAATAAAGAAATAGCAACTTTCAAAATGTTCATTGGAGAAAATGAAAAAGATTTCAATGTAACAAGAAATAATGCATATAATTACAATATTAATCTTAATCTGGCAGATGCCAGTGATAAACGCATCACTATTGAAAAGATTCCATTAGAAGGCATTGCAGCTGAAGCTAACTGCTATATACTGAATCCAAATTCAGAACATGAGCTACTGGTTCCTGTGAAACGAGTAAATGCATTTTGGGGAACAGAAGAAGGCGGCTTCAAAACAGATCATATGTTGAATGACGGAAACAACCAAGGAAAAGTAACTAAATGGGTTGCCCGTATCATAACAAAAGATAGTTCTAAGGAATTACTGAGATTCACCACCCAACAAGGAAGCTCCGCCAATGATTATATAGGAATCAAACCTACAGGAAACGAAGGTAATGTATTAATAGGAATCTACGACGCAACAGCAGGAGAACCTGCTCAAGACGCTAAACCATTATGGAGCTGGCACATTTGGATTACAGATTATAATCCGGGAGGAGATATTAATGGAATAATTCCTGCAATTTCTCAAAACCCAGGAAAAGCAGATGTTACAGGAGGAGCTATCTACCGTTTTGGGGGAATTGATAACAATCAAACGAAAGATGGATCCACACAGGCAATGATGGATCGCAACTTAGGCGCACTAAGTGCAACACCAACTGACGGTGCGAAAACGATCGGTATGTATTATCAATGCGGTCGAAAGGATCCGATAATGACTGATTGGAGCCAAATCACTAAGTTAGGAACCAGCTCTTTAGGGGGAGACGTTTACTCCATTCATATCAAAACAGCAAAAGGTCCCGTATCTAAAGAAACAGCTGTGAAAAACCCGGATACCTATTTCTTGGGAGATGCAGACCATTTTACTTATAAAGATTGGTTAATTGAAGGCAGCGGTAGTACTGAACTATGGTACAAAAAGAGTGATGAAAAAACCAAAACACTATACGATCCATGTCCGGCAGGCTGGAGAGTGCCTTATAAGATGAACACTTATGGTGAAATAAACGGAGAAGATGTTGACAATGGTATTTATCTTTGCCCTAATAGCTCCATAAAAATATTTTACCCGTTTGGCGGACATTTAAATGCCATTACCGGTCAATATCCGGGAGGAAGTTTGTTTGAATACAAAACTGCACAAAATGGTTGGCTGGGCAGTTATCCGGACAATCCTAATAATGCCTATAGTTATCATATATTCTCTGCAGCATTAGTAGACGAATATGACGGACCATTCTATCCCATCATGCCTAACAATGCAGACGGCAGATACTTAGGTTATAGCGTACGTTGTGTAAAAGAATAAATCACCAAAGAAAACAGGTACATGAATAAACACATTATTCTATTATTTATCATATTGTGCATTGGCCTTACAAAGGCCAGTGCACAACATAGTATTACCGGTAAGGTGCTAGATGCTACTAACCAGGAGCCTATCCCATTTGCCAGTGTTACTATAAAGAACGTCAAGAGCGGAACAACTACGGACAATAATGGTAATTTTACCTTGAAGGTCAATAATAACGATATCCTTATCGTCAGTTTTATGGGATACGAGACTAAAGAGGTTAACATTGGAACACAAAAGAAAGTAACGATATTATTATCAGAATCTTCTGTTTTATTGGATGCGGTAGTAGTCACCGGGTTTCAGAATCTTAAAAAAACAACCTTTACCGGCTCTTCCGTTAAAATCAAAGCTGATGATATTAATTTGCCCGGTGAAACAGACATAAGCCGTATGCTGGAAGGCAAAGCAGCCGGAGTATCTATTCAGAATGTATCGAGTACCTTTGGTAGTGCCCCCAAAATACGTGTACGTGGTGCCACGTCTATCAATGGAGAAAACAAACCTTTGTGGGTAGTAGATGGAATCGTATTAGAAGATGTGGTAAATGTATCCAACGACCAACTAGCAAGCGGTGACCCTACCACCCTGTTAGGCTCCTCCGTAGCAGGTATCAATACTAACGATATCGAAACAATTGACGTATTAAAAGATGCTGCCGCAACAGCATTATATGGAGCCAGAGCTATGAATGGAGTAGTTGTAATTACGACTAAAAGAGGAAAAGAAGGAAAACCACGTATTCATTATAGCGGAAACTACACAGTACGGACCAAACCACGTTATTCTGAATTCAATATTATGAATTCAGCCGATCAAATGTCTGTGTATGCAGAAATGGAACGAAAAGGCTTATTAACTTCGGACATTGTAAATAACCAGTCTTCCGGTATTTATGGAATCATGTATAATAGAATCAACACATGGGATGAATCAAAGCAACAATACCTTTTAGAGAATACATATGCAGCCCGTCACAACTTTTTAATGGAACACGCAGCAGCTAATACAGATTGGTTTGATATGCTATTTACCAATTCCATAATGAATGAACATACATTAAGTGTATCAAGTGGTTCACAAAAGTCGAAATCCTACATTTCATTAGGCTTTTTGAACGATCCGGGATGGACTGTTGCCGACAAAGTGAATCGAATCACAATGAACTTCCGAAATGACTACCAGCTAAATGACAAAATCGGATTTAGTTTTCAAACGGTAGGTTCTGTCAGAATGCAGAACGCTCCCGGTTCATTAAGTCGTTCCAGTGACGTTGTAAGCGGTATTTCTTCACGTAATTTTGATATAAATCCGTTCAATTATGCATTAAACACAAGCCGTGCATTACGAGCATACGACTCAAATGGAGAACGGGAATATTATACACTCAACTTTGCCCCATTCAATATTTTAGAAGAACTCGATAATAACTATATTAAATTGAATGTGATAGATTTAAAAGCTCAAGCCGAATTTAACTGGCAAATTATTAAAGGATTGAAATACAATTTTACCGGAGCTATCCGCTATGTACGTTCAAAGCAAGAGCATGAAATACACGAAAATTCTAATATGGCAAATGCTTATCGTGCAGCTGGCAATTCTACCATTCGAGAAAACAATCCCTACCTCTACAAGGACCCTAGTGATCCGTCAGCCGAACCGATTGTTGTTCTCCCTAAAGGGGGATTCTATAATACTGCCGAAAACTTATTATTAAATTATGATATAAGAAACTCTGTTAGTTTCAGCAAAATATGGAATGAGAAACATGAGTTCAACGCATTATTAGGACAACAAATCAAATATTCCGATAGACAAACGAACAGCAACACCGGCTACGGATTCCAATATGACATGGGAGGCACTGTTAGTATGAACTATCTTATAATGAAACAAATGATCGAGCAAAATTTTGATTATTATTCAAGAGCTTTGACATACGATCGTTTTGCCGCTTTTTATGCAAATGTTGATTACACCTATGACAGACGATATTCCATCTCCGGAACAGTACGGTATGACGGCTCCAACACAATGGCAAATTCCAGTTCAGCCCGCTGGCTGCCTACCTGGAATATCAGTGGGAAATGGAATATAGGTAATGAAGCGTTTATGAAAGATTTTGTCTGGCTGGATGCATTAGCGCTACGTGCCGGCGTTGGATTAACAGCCAGTATGCCTCCATTATCAAATGCAACACCTATTTTTATAAATTCTAATACTACGCGCCCAAGTACGGACATCGAATCAGGCATTGAAATTTACACATTAGGTAATTCTGATTTGACATGGGAAAAGAGTTATCAATCTAATTTTGGTTTTGATGCCACTTTCCTTAAAGGAAGACTCGACTTTTCTTTTGACTATTTTATCCGAAACAGTTTCGACTTGTTAAGTGTAATAAAAGTCTCCGGAATTGGAGGAGAAAGATATAAATGGGCCAACAGTGCCGACTTAAGCGCCTCCGGTTTCGATATAACATTGTCAGGAAAACCTATTGTAACAAAAGATTTCATGTGGTCAAGTTCTTTCACTATGGGATATTCCAAAAATGAAATCAAGAATTCAATGCAACAACCACAAGTCAACACGTTGGTAGGAATCACAGGAGGAAATAAAAACGGGTATCCGGTGAACGGGCTTTTCTCTATACCATTTGCCGGTCTGAATCCGGAAAATGGTGTACCGATGTTCTATGATGAGAATGGCACTATCACCAGTGATATCAATTTCCAAAGTACTTCAACAGATTACTTAAAATACGAAGGACCGACAGATCCCAAATATACAGGAGG
Organism: uncultured Bacteroides sp.; assembly: GCA_900557355.1. Taxonomy (GTDB): domain Bacteria; phylum Bacteroidota; class Bacteroidia; order Bacteroidales; family Bacteroidaceae; genus Bacteroides. The sequence goes on along the minus strand of USSR01000073.1, from coordinate 10,315 downwards.
GTTTAACAATTCCTTTACTTGGAAAGGTATCTCATTAGATATTTTCTTCACTTTCCAAGCCGGAAATGTAATCCGGTTGAATCCTGTATTTAACAGCAGTTATAATGATTCTCAAGCAACCCCCAAAGAGTTCTTTAACAGATGGGAATTCAGAGGAGATGAGAAACATACTAATATCCCTGCAATAGCTGATAAAGATCTGATATCAGATTTGAGCAGTACTTATCCTTATTCAGCATACAATTATTCAGATATACGGGTAGCAAAAGGAGATTTCATCCGTCTTAAATCATTATCTGTAGGATATACCATTCCGCAGAAGCTTTTTAAATCGTGGAAGTTGTTCTCTGATATTCGTTTACGAGTAACCGGCAAAAACTTATGGTTACTATACTCTGATAAAAAATTGAATGGACAAGACCCTGAATTTGTCAATACCGGTGGCGTAGCCCAACCGATACAAAAACAAGTTATTTTTTCATTAGATGTCAGTTTCTAAATCATCCTTATACAATGAAGAGAATTAAAATATACTTATATATTGGAATCATGTCCTTTTGTACCAGTTGCTCTGACTTTCTGGACAAAGTACCCGACGAACGTACTCAAATAGATTCTCCGGATAAAGTATCCGCATTACTAGTAAATGCGTATCCTAAAGTTTCTTATGCGGCTATTGTCAATACCCGTTGTGATTACATAACCGACTTCGGAAGTGTTTACTCTGGTGCGCAACCAGGAGCATTATTCAGCTTTATGGGTGAAAATTTCTTATGGAAAGACGTGATAGAAGATGGAAATGATTCCTTCGAAAACTTCTGGACAGGATGCTATGCAGCTATTGCAGTATCTAACCAGGCGCTTATTTCTATCGACGAGTTAGGAACACCTTCAAGCACAATCAATCAAAAGGGAGAAGCACTCATGACCAGAGCCTTCTCACATTTTTGTCTTGCTTCACTCTTTGCCCAACAATATGACGAATCGACTGCATCGTTATATCCGGGTATTCCTTATGTAGAGAAACCAGAAACACAGCCAGTAGAACAATATGACCGGGAGACAGTGGCAGACACTTATAGAAAAATCACACAAGATTTTGAGGACAGCTATCCTCTTATGACGGATGGAAGCATTTATACAGCTCCCAAATATCATTTCAATAAGAAATCAGCTGCCGCCTTTGGTACCCGTCTTTATCTATTAATGAAACAATATGATAAGGTACTTGAATATGCCAATCAACTCATTTCCATACCGTCACAATTTGAAACATTGACGGATAGTAAAGGAGAACCTCTTAAAAATCAAGATGGTACACCGCAACAATATATCTCAAAAGATGATCCTGCATTTTCGTTTGTAAGCAACAACTTTCATCCTTTTGCAACAACTTACATGGATGCAAGCGGATATATTGAAATGCGTTCGTATTTCTGCAGTTCTTCCACCAATGCCAATTTATTGATTACAGAAGCATTGTCTTCAATCGCCTGGGGAGAATTACCCTTCTATTCAAGATATGGTTTATCTTCTACTGACATTGGCAAGACAATCAATGCAGATAATGTTACAAATGGTATGTGGGCTATTCCCTATTACGGTACATCCAATTTCTACTTCATACCTAAATTTACCCAATTTACTAAACAAGAATCTTTAGACGCATCCAACTTTTTGCCGTATGCCAATATTCCTGTTTTGAGAATGGAAGAAGTGTTATTAAACCGTGCAGAAGCCTACCTAATGCTTAACCAATATGACAAAGCTATCGCTGATCTAAATTTATATGCCAGCCAACGTTTTGTTATAGCAAGAAGCCCGGCATCAAGCAGATATTATGATTCTAAAGAATTATGTATTACACGCGATAAGATACTCAATTTCTATAAAACCAAACTTAATAATACTGATCACTTTATCAATAAGTACAATCAGTCAGACTCTTGGAGTGATTTGAAAAAAGGTATCCTACTTGCAATACTTGATTTCAGAAGTATAGAGTTTTATAATGAAGGACTTAGATGGTATGATATTGTACGCTGGAATATCCCCGTCACCCATACCCAAGCTAACGGCAGCAAGTCCAGCTTAATGCCGGACGACGACCGAAGGGTACTACAAATTCCGGAAATGGCAACTATTTCGGGAATAAAACTTAATCCAAGAAATAACGTAAATAATACATGGGAATAAAATGAAAACAACAAATCACATTGCCAAATGGATACAAGCATATTTCATGCTACTATTCTGCATTAGTACTGTTATTTTCACTGCCTGTAATGAGGACAAACTCAATCTTGACCAAGAGATTTATGGATTGGGTGGAAATGACGAGCAAAAAAATGAACTGGATAAATGGTTATATGAAAACTATACCCAAGCTTACAATATCGAAGTGAAATATAAATGGAACAGTTATGAACTGAACACTACCGCCCAACTAGTCCCCATTATGGAACGCTTCGTAAAACCTTCTATGGATATGATTCAACGAGTGTGGTTTGAGCCTTATAAACAATTGGCAGGAGATAAATTTCTTAGAGAAATGACACCTAAGAAAATCATTTTGGTAGGTAGCCCGGAATATAATGCAGATGGCAGTCAAGTATTAGGACAGGCTGAAGGCGCTCGTAAAATTACACTATTTGATGGTAATAGCTACAATCCGAGTGATGCAGACTGGATACGTTCTATCATGCATACCATTGAACACGAATTCGCTCATATTCTCCATCAAACCAAAATGTATGATTCCAGTTTCAAAGATATATCCGCCGGAGATTATAATCCGACAGGATGGACTTCTGAAACGGAAGTAAGCGCATTACTTGCCGGATTCTATTCCGCATACGCAATGTCGGGAGTTGATGAAGATTTCGTTGAAGTGGCATCATTAATTATGGTGTATGGAAAAGAATGGCGTGACTATCGAATTAATTTGCTCAAAAGTTTAACAACGTCTCCTCCTTCAGAGGGAGAAACAGCAGAAGAAACAGCACAGCGTATAGCCCTTGCCAATCAGGCACAAACGGCTTTAACCAGATTACTGGCTAAAGAAGAAATTGTGATCAATTACTTTAAAAATGTATGGAACGTACAGTTTTATGACGACGCAATGGGAAATAAAGGATTAGTATCTTTAGTACAAGATGCTATTAATCAAATTGTAAATGAAAACACTCCAGAATAAATAATTATGAAAATAGTTTATACATATTATCTTCTAACCTGTGTAGCATTGTGCAGTATATTTTCATCTTGCAATAATGAAACCGACATTTATATGGAAAACCCGGATAAACGGATTCAAACTAAAATGCAGGAATATACTGATATACTCACAGGAGCTCCCGATGGATGGATTGCAGAAATAAATACCCAATTAGGAGGTATTCACACCTTATGGATGCAATTCACTGCAGACAATCGAGTATCTATGATGTTCGATTATGTAGAATATTACCGCGACTTGAAAGCAAGTCCGTTTGAAAGTAGCTATATACTCAAGCCACTACAAGGACCAACTATATCATTTGATACGTACTCTTTCTTATCTATCTTTGCAGATCCCAACCAGCTGATGAATGGTGCAGGACAAGCAGGAACCGGATTAGGAGCAGACTACGAATACGAGATTATATCCTACAAAAACGATCAGTTTCTCCTAAAAGGAAGAAAAAACAAAATGGAAGCTACACTGACTAAAGCTACCAATGAGGAAAGAGAGGCCATCAAAAATGGCGCCTTAATGGAAAATCAGGATCAGGCTCCTATCTATCAAAAAAAATACTTCACTTTCAGTTATAAAGGACAAGCGTATGATTTTGTATCTAATGGTAGAAAAACTGGTTTCTTATCCGCTAACAATGGAAATCCGACCCTACAAATAGAAGGTTCTAAAATAGACCTGAACGGAAATATCGTAATGATGAACCCGTTAATCCTTGATGGTTACGAAATTTATCAATTCAACAAGACATCCACCGGATACACTACACAAGTAGGCAATGATATACTTGAAATTAAAGGAGGTACTACACCAATTGTTCCTCTATTCAATGCACCTCCAGGAGCAATTCATCAGACAATGGTAGTGTACAACGATATGCAAAATCAATGGTCATCCGAATATTTTGATAAACATAAAGCTGCTGTTTCGAATTTATTTGCATTCACTCAAACTCAATTCTATATTGTGTATGTTGCCATACACATGTACACAGACGGAAGTATAGTGGAGATTGGTTATAAAATATATCAAAACGGTTCATTAGGAGCCGATACTTACGGATTCTATTATACATTCAATTATCAGAAGAATTCAGATGGTTCTATCACTTTTGGAGATTATACACCGTTCGATACAAGCAATCCTAATCACGAAGAGTTCGACAAATGTCTGTCACCTATTTTAGATGGTTACTTTAAAAAACACAAATTCTTCATTAAAAGCTGGCCGGCTTTGTACAACAATTCCAGCCAATATGTGATGTCCTCGCTAATTCCTGCAGAAGATAAGACACTTGGTGTCATGGTAGGCGTACCTATGACGTTCTAAAGTTTACTTTACATTTATAGGGATGCCTGAAAACGGCATCCCTCACTCATTAAATAGATATAAGAAAGAAGTATTTGTTTTCCAACCAATGTATATAATCTAAAAATGCCTATCTTTGCAGTCAGATTATCGATAACTAAATAAAAACGAAATAGATAAATGGCATTGCAATGTGGTATTGTAGGACTACCGAACGTGGGTAAGTCGACACTTTTCAACTGTTTGTCGAATGCGAAAGCACAGGCGGCAAATTTCCCTTTCTGTACAATTGAACCCAATGTAGGTGTAATCACTGTTCCTGACGAACGTCTGAACGCACTCGCTGAATTGGTGCACCCCCAACGAATTGTTCCTACAACTGTAGAAATCGTAGATATCGCCGGACTGGTGAAAGGCGCAAGCAAAGGTGAAGGACTGGGAAACAAGTTCCTTGCCAATATCCGTGAAACAGACGCAATTATCCACGTACTCCGTTGCTTCGATGACGACAATGTGACACACGTAGACGGAAGCGTAAATCCCGTCCGCGACAAAGAAATCATTGACTACGAACTTCAATTGAAAGACCTGGAAACCATCGAAAGCCGTATCCAGAAAGTACAGAAACAAGCACAGACGGGCGGAGACAAAGCTGCAAAGTTAGCTTACGATGTACTCGTTCAATATAAAGACGCACTGGAACAGGGAAAATCTGCACGTACAGTGACTTTTGAAACAAAAGACGAACAAAAGATTGCTCACGAACTGTTCCTACTAACCAGCAAACCGGTAATGTATGTCTGCAATGTTGATGAAGCAAGCGCAGTAAACGGAAATAAATACGTAGATATGGTACGCGAAGCCGTAAAAGACGAGAATGCTCAAATCCTGATTGTTGCCGCCAAGACAGAAGCCGACATCGCCGAACTGGAAACGTATGAAGACCGTCAGATGTTCCTTGCCGAAGTAGGACTGGAAGAGTCGGGCGTGGCACGTCTTATCAAATCGGCTTATAAACTCCTGAACCTCGAAACTTACTTCACAGCCGGCGTACAGGAAGTACGTGCCTGGACTTACGAAAAAGGTTGGAAAGCTCCGCAATGCGCTGGTGTTATCCACACCGATTTTGAGAAAGGCTTTATCCGTGCCGAAGTTATCAAATACGATGATTATATCAAATACGGCTCGGAAGCAGCTGTGAAAGAAGCCGGAAAACTGGGTGTGGAAGGAAAAGAATATGTGGTGCAGGATGGCGACATCATGCATTTCCGTTTCAACGTGTGATTATCGGTAACTACCGACGACTTATTAATTACTAATTCGCTAACAATATGAAATATCTCATTGCAGGAACGGGAGGTGTAGGCGGCAGTATCGCAGGATTCTTGTCGCTGGCAGGCAAAGATGTAACCTGTATTGCCCGTGGAGCTCATTTGCAGTCGATTCAAACGAACGGTTTGAAACTGAAGTCGGATTTAAAGGGTGAACATACGCTCCGAATCCCGGCTACTACGGCTGAAGAATTTAGCGGGAAAGCAGATGTGATATTTGTATGCGTGAAAGGTTATTCGGTCGATTCCATCGTAGAACTGATAAAAAGAGCAGCACACAAAGACACGGTTGTCATCCCTATTCTGAATGTATATGGCACAGGGCCGCGCATACAGAAGCTAGTTCCGGAAGTTACCGTTCTCGACGGCTGCATCTATATCGTAGGCTTCTTATCCGGCACCGGAGAAATCACCCAAATGGGAAAAATATTCCGTCTGGTATACGGCGCTCATCGCGGCACGGTTGTGAAGCCCGGATTGCTGGAAGCCATCCAACAAGACTTGCAGGAAGCAGGCATAAAGGTAGACCTGTCACCAGACATCAACCGGGATACGTTTATCAAATGGTCGTTTATCTCCGCAATGGCTGTGACGGGTGCTTACTACGACGTTCCGATGGGAGAAGTACAGAAACCGGGAAAGATACGGGATACATTTATCGGACTTTCTACGGAAAGCGCTGCCTTAGGAAAGAAACTGGGCGTCGAATTTCCCGAAGACCCAGTCAGCTACAACCTAAAAGTGATTGACAAGCTCGATCCCGAAAGTACCGCTTCTATGCAAAAAGACCTGGCACGCGGACACGACTCGGAAATACAAGGATTGCTCTTCGACATGATTGCAGCAGCCGAAGAACAGGGAATAGATATACCGACCTACCGGATGGTTGCGGAGAAATTCAAAGAATCTAATCATTAACATTAATCCAATATAGAATGAATACCATGCTATTATCCATCAACTGGAACCCGAATCCCGAACTATTCAACCTGTTCGGCATTTCTATCCGTTATTACGGATTACTGTGGGCAGTAGGAATATTCTTTGCTTATGTGGTTGTTCACTACCAGTACCAGGATAAAAAGATAGAGGAAAAGAAGTTTGACCCGCTTTTCTTTTACTGTTTCTTTGGTATTCTAATCGGTGCCCGCCTAGGACACTGCCTGTTCTATGACCCGGGATACTACCTGTCTCATTTTTGGGAAATGATTCTTCCTATCAAGTTCATGCCGGACGGAAACTGGAAATTTACCGGATATGAAGGACTTGCCAGCCACGGCGGTACATTAGGACTGATAATCGCCCTTTGGCTGTATTGCCGCAAGACGAAGCTCCATTATATGGACGTGCTGGATATGATTGCCGTAGCTACTCCAATCACCGCCTGCTTCATCCGCCTTGCCAACCTGATGAACTCCGAAATCATCGGCAAACCGTCTGATGTGCCCTGGGCATTCGTTTTCGAACGTGTAGATATGCTCCCCCGTCATCCGGGACAGCTCTACGAAGCCATCGCTTATCTTATCCTGTTCTTCATCATGATTTACCTGTATAAGAATTACAGCAAGAAACTGCACCGTGGCTTCTTCTTCGGGCTCTGCCTGACTTACATCTTCACCTTCCGCTTTTTCATCGAATTCCTAAAAGAAAACCAGGAAGATTTTGAAAACAGCATGATGTTCAATATGGGGCAATGGCTAAGCGTTCCGTTTGTCATAATAGGCGTCTATTTCATGTTCTTCTATGACAAGAAGAAAAAGAAAATAGCCTAAATCAAAAAAAGAGGGATTAGCGGTTCAAACATCACTAATCCCTCTTTTTTATCAATAAAACAAATGCCATTTCCCTAATGTCAGGACAACAATCGAAAACATATCCTAAGACATTATATACATTTTCAGCTTATTTCCCCCTGACTATCTTCTTAATATCATTCAGTTTATTCAGCGCTTCAATAGGAGTAAGATTATTCACATCAAGATTCAATATCTCATCGCGAATCTGACAGAGAATCGGATCGTCCAACTGGAAGAAGCTTAACTGCATACCTCCACGATTCTCGCTCACTTCTGCCAACGGTTTACCTGCTATGCCCTGTTGGCGATTATCAGATTCAAGCTGTTTCAATATCTCATTTGCACGTTTCACAATGCTTTTCGGCATACCGGCCATCTTTGCCACATGAATACCGAAAGAGTGTTCACTACCGCCACGTTCCAGTTTACGAAGGAAGATTACTTTATTATCAACTTCTTTCACCGATACATTATAATTCTTGATGCGCTTGAAAGATTTCTCCATCTCATTCAATTCATGATAATGCGTAGCAAATAATGTACGTGCTTTTGCTTTCGGATGTTCATGGATATACTCTACAATTGCCCAGGCAATGGAAATACCATCATAAGTAGAAGTACCACGACCCAATTCGTCAAATAATACCAGACTCCGGGAAGAAACATTATTCAGGATATCAGCCGCTTCATTCATCTCTACCATAAATGTAGATTCGCCGACTGATATATTATCGCTCGCTCCTACACGGGTAAATATCTTATCAACTAAACCGATATGCGCACTTTCCGCAGGAACAAACGAGCCGATTTGAGCCAATAGCGTAATCAACGCCGTCTGACGCAAAAGTGCCGACTTACCGGCCATGTTCGGACCTGTAATAATAATAATCTGCTGTGTATCGCTGTCCAACATTACATCATTGGCAATATACTTCTCACCTATCGGAAGTTGTTTTTCTATTACCGGGTGACGTCCCTGACGAATATCCAATACGTCATTATCCTCAATAATCGGACGGATATAACGATTCTCACGAGCCACATTGGCAAATGACAACAGACAGTCCAGACGTGCAATCTGATTCGCATTAATCTGTATCTGTGGAATAAACTCCATCAATGCCTGTACTAAGTCCGTATATAGCTGCGTTTCCAGAATCAGAATCTTATCTTCCGCTCCCAAAATCTTTTCTTCATATTCCTTTAGTTCCTGCGTGATATAACGTTCCGCATTAACCAGCGTCTGTTTACGAATCCACTCTTTAGGAACTTTATCTTTATGGACATTACGGACTTCGATATAATAACCGAATACGTTATTATAAGCCACTTTCAAACTCGGAATACCCGTCTCCTCGCTCTCCCGCTGCTGTATCTTTAGCAGATAATCTTTTCCTGAATAGGAGATTTGCCGCAATTCATCCAAGTCTGCGTTCACACCGTCCTGAATCACTCCACCTTTATTTATCAGTAAAGGAGGATCATTTTTAATCTCTTTGGCAATCCGGTCACGAATAGAAATACAAAGATTCAGCTGTTCGCCAATACGATTCAAACTCGCATTATCAGCTTCCATACATGCCTGTTTTATCGGCTCAATAGCTTGTAAAGCTACCTTCAACTGAACGACTTCACGGGGCGACACACGTCCTACAGCCACTTTGGAAATAATACGTTCCAAATCTCCTATTAAATGCAACTGTTCTTCAATCAGTTCCTTAAAATCAGGTTGGCGGAAGAAATATTCCACTACATTCAAGCGTTCATTGATCGGTTTCTCATCCTTTAAGGGAAAAACCATCCAGCGTTTCAACAGACGAGCTCCCATTGGGCTGATCGTTCTGTCGATCACATTGAGCAGGCTACTTCCGCCATCATTCATATTACCAATCAACTCAAGGCTACGCACCGTAAACTTATCCAGACGGACGTATTTATCTTCTTCAATACGCGCCAATGAAGTGATGTGACCAATTTGCGTATGCTGCGTCATTGTCAAATACTGCAAAATAGCACCGGAAGCAATGATGCCATTCTTCAAATGCTCCACTCCGAAACCTTTCAGATTCTTCGTTTCAAAGTGTTTCAGCAGTTTCTCACGGGCAGTCGTTTCTGTAAATACCCAGTCGTCCAGCTCGAACGTGAAGAACTTGTTACCGAAATTACCTTCAAACATCAGGCGTTTGCCACGTTCAAAAAGAATTTCCTTCGGAGCGAAGTTGTTCAACAGTTTATCAATATAATCAAAAGGTCCTTCTGCAGTTAGGAATTCACCGGTAGAAATATCAAGAAAGGCAACCCCACAGGAAGCTTTCCCGAAATGAACGGCAGCAAGGAAGTTATTTTCTTTATAATTCAGGACATTATCATTGATAGAAACACCGGGAGTCACCAGTTCGGTAATGCCACGTTTCACCAACTTTTTCGTCATTTTCGGATCTTCCAACTGGTCACAGATAGCGACACGCTTTCCGGCACGAACCAATTTCGGAAGATAAGTGTCGAGAGCATGATGCGGGAATCCCGCCATCTCAACAGTCTTTCCTTTCCCGTTAGCACGTTTTGTCAGTGTGATTCCTAATATTTCCGATGCAACGATGGCATCCGTAGAATATGTTTCATAAAAGTCACCGCAACGAAACAGC
>USSR01000072.1 GCA_900557355.1 uncultured Bacteroides sp. | reverse complement strand
TGTACCGGGAAGAATTCATCCGATTTTCCTTGCAGGAGGTACATTGGTTTAGGTGCAAAACACCCCAAAACCTGCCACATCTCCACTTTTCCAATAATTCCCGGAACAATGTTACAATGGCAATGCCGTTTCTCCTTGCGGGCAACATACTCGAACGTAGAAGGATAGCCAGATGAAATCAGTACAGAGAATTTTTCAGGTACAACAGATGCCAAGAATAGTCCCAGCGCCCCTCCACCAGAATTACCACATACAGCAATCTTTTCGATATTAAAATTTCTTTGCTTTCTTATCCAATTGAGCCATCCTATGGTTTCCATAACTATCAATCCCTGTACAGTCAGTCCACACTCAAAAACTCCGGGAGCGGAATAATGTCCCATGAAATGACGTTCACCCTGACCAATATTGTCCGGTACTAATACCGCAATGCCGCTGGAAGCCAAATATTCTGCCATTTTCCGATAAGCAGGATAGAGTTTACCGTTATTTCCATGTCCGCAAGCCAGCAATACAACAGGTAAACCTTTATCCGCATCATTATTGGACGGAATATACAAATGAGCTGCACCGTAACAATTATTCCACGAAACGGATTGCAAATGCTGCACTATGAAGTCCCGATTTCGTGTGACTCCATTTATTCGGGTCTTAATCACCGGAATCCATTCCTCTTTTATGGCAAGTGACTTTCGTACAATTTCCTTAATTTCCACTCTAACTTTCTCCAACCAAGGAAAAAGTCCGGGTAAATGATGTCTTGCCTCAAAACAACTATCATAATAAACAAAAAAATCGCGTAATCCATTTGTAAACTTCGAAGCCAGATAAGCTGGTTTTTGAGCATACCCCCAACCGGCAATCAACAAAAATAGAATTACTATATTCTTTTTCATAAAGTTGTCCGTGTAATTCAATCTTAAGACTTATCTCTATTTCATTCCATGTGAAAGACTTCTATAAGTGGAATACTTATTGGAGAATTATCCGGATTGACTTCCATTATATCAGCCATATAATCCCACCATTTTTGTACAATAGGAGTATTTCCCATTTCTTGGGATGAAGCTTCTCCTTTGATCTTCTGACAAGCATAAAGGATATTGGTATCCTTATCCCAATAAATGGAATAATCATAAACTCCGTTTTCTGACAATAATTGTTTCAATTCGGGCCATATCTGTGCATGCCTTCTTTCATATTCAGCTTCGCACCCCGGCTTCAAAAACATTTTAAATGCTTCTCGTTTCATAATTATTTATTGTTTTGTATCTACTTCCAATACATATACTTGTTGGGGAACCGATTGCTTCACTTTCTCTCCGTCTCCCTGTGAGGTACATTGTACAAAAAGATGCAGCATTCCCCGCTTGTTCCACAAATTTGTATCATAACTTGGTTCCCATGCATCAACCGAAAAATCTGTCAGATCACTCACATTCCAGTTCCCTTTTGAAAGGTCACCCGAGTATGCTACCGTCACCCGGCTATTACGATCTACATCACGATATATATAATATATTCCTTTTCCCCGGGTGTCAACAGCCAAACGAGGACGTGACATAGGAATCATCTTGGTACCGCGCCCACTTAATGTAAAATCCGTATGCCTATCGGCAACCTTTACCATTTGCCAATTTCCTTTTCCTATGAAGACTAATCGATATTGCGGACAAGCATCTCCGGGTTCTTTCCAATATGCGGCAATAAAAGGATTGCCTTCTTTATCAGTAGCCATACTTGTCTGGTTTATCAACTCACTTTTCTGAGGAATTTTAAATGCATATTCTGCATTTCTCACATTAATGGGAAGATGATACCGCTCACCGGTTGACTTCTGCCAAGTGATTCCTCCATCCTTGGAACAGGCATAGCATAAATCATGGTTCGTCTCTACAGCAGACGTCTCACGCCACACCCAGGAAACATGTATGGTTCCTTTCCTGTCAACACACATTTGCCAGTATGCATTTCTCTGTCCTTCACCATCAATCAAAGTATCCTGCAAGCGCTTCCACTGGCCTTTCCGCACATCGTACCTATTCAGTACAAGATTGCCCTGACCGGACTTACCCAAACGGTAAGCAAACAGCAAATCACCATTTTTCAATGTATAAAATTCGGGATAGGTCACCTTCCTTTCATCTTTACCCAACATAGATTGCAACGTATCCAGCCGGAGGGAATAAGCCTCCACACTTTTACAATATTGCAACGGAGCATTGTGATGATTGAAAGCCACATGCAGATAACCTTTACCGTCGATACCAATACTGATAACGTTGTGGGCATCCTCGCATTTTCCTTTATAAGGTGAACGGAGTATTTCAAAACGGTCGTTTCCTAAACGGCGTTTCCCCAACGTCAGATATCCATCTTCGTCATAATAGGCAATAAATTGCATATTTCCTTTCGAAGTAACGGAGTTTGTCCGAAAAATGGCAGTATTAACAGACGTACTGCTATATCCCATACCAGCTTTGACCAGTTTCTGAGCATGTAACAGAGAGACACTCCCCAACAGCCCGCATATGAGTAACAAAATATTTCTATACATAATATTTATGCTATTTCAATTTATATATTTCCGAAGCGGCTAACAAAAAGCAGCCTACTGCAAAATCCTCCGGTTCATGTATACAATCGTAAGTTAAGGGCTGACCGGCCTTAGGACTATTACTTCTCCCTTGCATATATCCCAATGCACCATTCGGATGCATACAGTCCTTTACCAAAGCATTCCAAGCTTTCAAGGTCATTGGCAGATATTCGTCACGATCCAAAATACCGTTCCTTATTCCCCATGCCAAACCATATACAAATAAAGCGGTACCGGTACCTTCCTTTCCACCAAAATTACCGGGATCATGTAGGCTTACATTCCAAAAACCGTCTTCGCGCTGGCAAAGTTTAATGGCCTTGCTCATCTGCAAAAAGTCTTTCAGATAATCCTTGTAATGCTTATCTTTTCGGGGAATCAGATTCATGACACGCGCCAGCGCAGCGTATGCCCATCCATTGCCCCTGGACCAGTAGCAGTCTCGTCCGTTAGGCTCTTTATAAGGCGGGGCAAATCTCTTATCGCGATACCAAAGCCCGTCTTTACGATTGTACAACCCCTTATCGCCATGATGGTTGCGTGTGAATGAATACAAATCCCACATCTTGTCATAATAAGATTGTTCTCCAGTCAGTCTGCCCAACTTAGCAAATACAGGCATAGACATCTGGATGGCATCTACCCACCACCAGTCATCGTTCTGAGGTGTATTCACCATCATGTCAATGGATAATTTTATATCCTTGATTTTATTAGGATCATCAGGACAAATGTTATACAAATCAATATAAGTCTGCCCACAACACTGATTGTCTGCATGACGAGTAACAGTCCCTTTATCCAACCCCCATTTATGGAATTCCGCCCATTTCAAAGCATAATCGTAAAATTCCTTTTGGGGATAAATAGCATGAAAAGCCATCAAACCTTCAAAATATACAGCCCTCGTCCATATATTGCTTGGCCGTAAGGTATGTACAAATGTAGGTTGACAAGGATCCGGATATTTGACCATAAAATAATTATTGGCCAACAGCATGTGTTTCAAAGTTTCTTCCTGCTTCGGTATTTGCTGTGAATACAGCGCAAGAAAATTAAAGAACACAATAATCGGTAGAATTACAAACTTGTTTTTCATAATAAACATTTCATTAATCAAAATTAAAAATCAGACTCCGCTACAAGCCAGAAAGCCTCCGTCAATTGGTATGGTAATGCCGGTTACAAAGCCGGAAGCTTCTTCATTGATAAGCCAGTTCATACAACCTACCAGCTCTTGCGCTTCCCCAAAATGCTTCATGGGTGTTTGACGCAAAATGTTACTTCCCCTTTCCGAAAAGTTACCATCCGGAGTCATCAACAGATTACGGCTCCTGTCATTCAGAAAAAATCCCGGAGCAATGGCATTCACACGTATATGGGCCGGTGCCAGATAGGCAGCCAACCATTGGGTGAAATTTGCAATACCTGCTTTGCTCAAAGCATAAGCCGGTACCCGCGACAAAGGCCGATAAGTATTCATTGATGCAAAATTGATGATACATCCTTTGCCCAACCGAACCATATCCGGAGCAAAAACCTGACAAGGAATAACCGTGCCCATAATATTTACATCAATCACATCCAAGAAACGGCTCATGTCCAGATTAAAGAAACCGCGCAATTCTCCTTGCTCCTCTTCCAATTCCCGTTCGTTAAATTCATTGATATTAGTCACTGCCTCCGGCTGGTTACCTCCCGCCCCGTTAATAAGAATCGAACATGCACCAAACTGTTCGTTAATCAAAGCATGTGCCCTCTTTACTTCCGCTAAATTACGAACATCACACGAAACAGACAAAACATTCCCATCCGCCTCTTTTATCATCTTCTCCGTCTTCCGCAACTTTTCCAGACTACGACCTATAAGGGCTACTCGATAGCCCTTCCGAGCCAAGTCTACAGCTAACTCCGAACATAACGTACCACCGGCTCCCGTAACGACAGCCACTTCTTCTTTTTTTATATTGTTCATACCTATTTCCTCCAATTTTTACAATTTCTATAACAAATGTCTCTTACTATATCGCCTAATAAAGTCATATCCGACGGGAACTCTCCGCTGACTACCTTTTCACCAATAAACCGGCAAAGCACCCTGCGGAAATATTCATGACGCGAGAAGGAAAGTACACTCCGTGAATCTGTCGTCATACCGACAAAACAGCTCAAAAGTCCATAAGAAGATAGGGACTGCAATTGTTGCGTCATTCCTTCCAAATGATCATTGTACCACCAGGCAGGACCAAATTGCACTTTTCCTAAAATACCACTGCCCGAATATGAACCGGTCAGTGTGGCAAAAACAGCATTGTCCGCCGGATTTAATGTATACAAAATGGTCCGAGGCAACGAATCCTCCTCATTCAATGTGTCTAGGAAGCAAACCAAACTGTTCACATCGCACGCCGAACCGATCGCTGCATATCCTCCCGCCGGACCAAGCCGTGTCCGCAACTGAGTATTGGTATCCCGTTTGGCCCCAATATGTAATTGCATGTTCCAGTTTCTCCGTGCATAGCAGCGCCCCATGAACAACAAGACATACGACTGTAATTTCACCGTTTCCGCAGGAGAGATTTCCCCAATCTGCAACAATTTACCGAATAAGGACGAAGCCTCTCCCGATAAAACCGGTACAAACCTGAAACCCGCATCCAAAGAATGGTCGGCGTACTCGCATCCTGCATCAGAAAAAAGGTTCAGACGAATATCTATTGCATTCAGATAATCTTCCAGACACTTTATTTTCATACCTGAAAGCTCCGCTAACTGCGAAACGAAATCCTTGAAAGAAGGAGTTGTAAAAGAAATTACCGAATCCGCCCGCAACGAAGGCTTCACTATAATATTCTGAGGTTGTAGGGATGCCTGGCGATGCCAAGTGAAATCGGCCAATAAATCATCGGAAGTACATAACATTTCCACCCGACATTTCTTCAAGATGTCCAGCATTCCCCATCCCGGCTGCCGGAGGATGTCATTGCACACCTTCCATATCTCCCCCGCATTTTCCCGATTCAAGATTTCGTCAATACCGAAAAAGCGTTTTAACTCCAGACATGACCAATGGAACAAAGGATTACCAATGGTACGTGTGAATATGGAGGCCCACGTATCATACCGTTCTTTACCGGATATGCCAACCCCTGTAATCATCTCTTCGTCAATACCGGCTATACGCATCACACGATGTTTGTAAGGATCAGCATGAATCCACAATTCTGCCAAATCAACGAATTTATGATTTTCTGCCAGTTTTCGCGGGTCCAGATGGTTATGAAAGTCTATAACCGGAAGATTTTCAGCAATCTCATGATAGAGTTGCCTAGAAATACGGGTCGTCAGCAGAAAATCCTCATTAATAAAACTATCCATACTCAAGCTGCTTTAAAAATAGCCACCATTCTTTACCATCTCCTGAGCAGAAAAGCCTTCATGTACCCAAGTACGCATCTCCCTCTCCTGCTGCTTGATAGCTTCAGCTCTCAACAATACGTCATAGGCGATACTACGCGGAATGGCTACCACACCATCCACATCACCAAAAATGACATCTCCCGGCTTTATATAAACTTTTCCAATCCTAACCGGTATATTATATCCTGTTATTTTAGTTCTCCCTAAAGAACCGTTCGAACTGCGGTAACGGTAGAATATAGGAAAGTCTTGCTTCAATACCTGAATCGTATCACGCAGCCCACCGTTGACCACAGCACATCTTGCTCCGCGGGCTATAGCGGAAGCTGTCATTACCTCTCCCCAATGAGCTGCTTCATCTTCATTACCTGCGTCCCATACCACACAACAATTTTTCGGCATATCATCCAGCATCTGTGCCCTGATATCCATTTCCCCCTTGACAGTGGGGTCCGGATTACTGCGAATAGTGAATGCGATGCCTGCCGCACGCATTTCAAACTGCAATGGTAAGATAGTAATCGGCAAGGCTTGATCCATCAATGTGGCTTCACGCAAAACATCGTTTACGGCTCCTGTATAAAGATTTTCGTAACGTTCACACAATTCTTGATCTGAAATCGGAAACTCTATACCATCTATCCTATCCAATTTCTCAATCAATTTCTCTAACTTCATTAAATTATTGTCCATAATCATTTTTATTCTTCTAATAAACCTTTTAAATATCCTGTCGCAAATATATGTCCCAGCATCTCATACGCCGGATTTTCTCCTGACTCACCAGCCATAACAGGAGCATGGTCTGTACGGATCACTCCATCAAACCCAATTTCCTTATATGCACGCATGCAGGCTTTCATGTCAGTCTGCCCTTCATCATGGAATGTCTCTTCAAAAGCATCTGCATCTCCACGTATATCTCGGAAATGGACAAAGAAAATCTTCCGACCGAAATGTCTTATCAAAGAAGGTATGTCCTCATTCATGGCTGCAAAAGAACCTTGGCAAAATGTTATCCCGTTGTAATCGCTGGGATAAAGTTCTAAGGCTTTGTCGAAATTCTCTACATTTCTAAAGATACGCGACACTCCCTGCAAGGAAGGTACCGGAGGATCATCCGGATGAAGAGCCAGTTTCACTTTACATGCTTCTGCTACGGGTAATACCTTATCCATAAAGTATTTATAATTGTCCCATATCTGTATGTCAGTTTGTGTCCCGGCTTCAGTCAACTGCGGGGCTGCCTGCATCAATTTTGAATCAAATGCCGTTACCAATGCCCCACCTCTCCCCTTTTTAGCAAAAGAGGTACGATACCAACCGGATTGGGGCATGAAATTGTAACATAAAACAGGAATATCCAAAGCCGCCATATTTCTCAGTACTTGCTTGAATATCTCTATTTCTTCATCCCTGCCTGGCAATCCCAGCTTAATCTTATAATGGGGAGGAGCCGGTTCAATCACTTCAAGCTTCAGACCTGCATCATTCAAACTCTCTTTAGCATAAAGCAGAGCCTTGAAATCCCACGGTTTCATATAATACCGTTCGGCAGGCAATGCCGCTACCGCATATTCTACACCCAATTGGGTTGCAATCTTCCACTTTACCGATGGCAAAGTAGGTAAATACCATGCTAGTTTCATTATTTACTTTTTTATTTTCAATTTATAAACAACACACAGAGCCACTGCCAGTAAAAGACTCAAAATGCCGGCGCATAAACTCAAATCTCCACCCATAGAACGTAGATTGGGAATGCTCATTCCTATAAAAAGCCCGCCGGATACAACAAGAGATACCAACAGTAATATCATCAGTGCTTTAACATATTGCGATGAAATGGAAGGAACCTTTTTAGGGTCTATATTCACACTCAAGGCATCAAACAGTTCATCCACTTTCACTTTGTCTTTCATATCCATCTGCCCATAAACCGGCAGATAATAAAGAACCAAACAAACTATTAACTCGATAAGTGTTGCCATCTCCCAATCCACTTCGGGAAGTGCATTCAAGACAATCCCTACTACTATTCCAGCACTGATCGTAATTATAGCCGCCTTGGCATTCGGCTTGCGGCTTACAATACCCAATACCAAAGGAATACCTATAGGAATACAGAATATTCCCGTAAACAGTTTATTGGCTTCAAAAGCTCCTCCAAACCCTTCGATATAGATAGCACCTACTGTAATCAGTGCTCCGATAACCAATGTAGACCAACGAGCCACAACCAGAAGGCGTTTTTCAGCAGCTTCCGTATTAAACAACCGCTGATATACATCCTTTGTAAAAACACTCGACATAACATTGTACTCGGCATTCAGTGAAGACATAGTTGCCGCAAACATCGAAGAAAACATGATACCCATAATACCGGCAGGAAGCAAGCGAATGGCAACCGATATATAGGACATCTCCGGATTCTCCAGTTCCGGAACTATTAAAGAAGAGGCAACAGCCGGAATGAGGAATATCGGGGTAAACACTAAAAAGAGGATACCCGTCAGAACTCCCATTTTCTTAGCTGCTTTTTCGTCTTTCACACAAAAGAATTTCTGAATAAATGTCCAGTTCTCATTGTATTTTATCATCGTCATTACATAATAGATTGCCAACCAGAAAAATGCTCCTTTGGGACCATTAAACCACGTCATCTTCTCAGGGATCTGTTGATAAAGTCCACCAATACCTCCCACTTCATGTAAGGACACGGGCAGCAGTACACAGGTGATAAGTATTAAGATCACAAACTGTACTGTACTCATAATCGTTACAGTCCAGATACCGCCAATAATATTGAACAGCGTAACAATTACACCCGAAATGATGATGGCCCATTCCAATGACAGAGGAGTGACTACAGTAATGAAAACACCAATAGCATACAACCGCACCATATTGTCTAACAGCCTCACCAGTAATCCTACCCACGTCATTATTTCACGAACAGAGAAACTATAACGCTGTTCCAAATATTCGATGGGAGTGACGCAACCAGTCCGCCGCCAACGTCCGCCAAGCCACAGGCTGCCAATGATACATGCCGGTACAGTGGACCAAAATACCGTAACAGAGACCAACCCGTACTCGTAAGCAATCCCGGCATAAGCCACGAAGACAAACGTACTGAACAATCCCATAAAATTGGTAACGGTAGCCATCACCCAGGGGATAGTGCCATTTCCCTTGAAATAAGCACCGACATCTTTAATAAACCAACCGAAAGATAACCCTATCCCTGCCATCAATAATATATAAACACCAATGGCCCAGTAATCCAGTTCCTGTAATTGTAACTCCATAGCCATTATTCATATTTGATTAAGCTCTGGTCAACGACCATAATCGGAGAATCATATACCGGAAGATTGCTAAAACAATACTTGTCTCCGTGCTTACTTATATCACCGGCAGGAATCTTATAAACTTTACCAGTCAACAAATCTACCCATACAGGATTCTTAAATTTTCCCCCGGCCACTTCCACATCCACCGGGGTAGGCTGATTGAAGTTTGTAGGAGTAGCTTCATCGTACCATATCAGGAATGACTGTAATTCACTCTTTTCATCTTGATAGGCAAAAAGACTATAAGGATAATCCGTCTTTACCTCAAACCTATGTACATCTACCGAATGCTGTAACAAATCGAACACCGAAGCCAGATGTTGTACGGCATAATAAACCACCTTTGCCCGAACAACCTGGTTTTGTTCATTAGTTTCCAACAGGCCTTTTACATTTTTCTTCTTGATGGCATCATTACCGCCATAGTTCATATCTGCAATACTGAATATCCCGGTAGCAATATCCCGCCCGTGATCACCGAGCATTCTTCTCAAAGCCCATTTGGCCTGCGAGACTTCCGACCATTGATAAGCTCCTAAAGCTCCACCCATATATCCTTTGGATGGTGCACCGTTCTCACCTTGCCACAATTTGATATGATCTGAATATTTTTGTATAACTTGCCGCATCTTCTCAACCTTCGGATACACATCTTCCGGCCGGAACACATACTGGTGATACGAAATCCAATCAAAAAGTTCCAATTTCCCGCGTTCCTTAAAATCCTGCATACATTTCTCCAGAAATTCTGCATCGGCAAAGGCCAATGCCAAAGCAGCGATCTTAGCATCCGGCTCTATTCGCTTTATAATTTCTGCCGTACGAATATTCAGGTCCGTCAGACTCTTATAATCCTTGATCTGTTCTTTATTGATATCCGGCTCATTCCAGATTTCCCATTCATAAACCTTACCTTTATAATGAAGAGCCATAGCCTCCACCCATCTGTTCCAAGCAGTTTTTCCCTCTTCGGAAGTAGGCCAACCTCCTTTCAGATAGGGGGTTCCCCCACCTTCATAGATGGGGTTCCCATAAGATGCCTGTAACCAGATTTTTATTCCACGTCCAACTGCATCATTTATGATGGAATCCAACCAGGCAAAATCATAAACTCCCTTTATCTTTTCTGTTTTGGCCCATCCGGCTTGCAACCGTATCTTTTTAAGACCCAAAGGAACGATATATTCTTTATACTGATGGTAGTCGGCATAATCCCTATCCAGCACCTCGCATCCTAAAGTCAGATCGTTTTTTACCTCATGAATACTTTTAGGAGATAGTACACCGATCACTTCATACGGTACGGCAAGATTCGTTTTCACCCGTCCTTCACTAACCGGTGTATGGGTACATGAGCTTACAACCCAAAGCAGCAAGAAATGACATAAAACATTTATTTGATTCCTCATTTTCAATTCCTTTTAAAAAATTATAGTTAGAAACTGTATTATTCTTGTTTATTATATCAGTAGTTCCTTAGTTCTTATAACCTGGATTCTGTTCCAATACAGCATCTTTATTGGCTTCTATTGCACTGTAAGGTATCGGAAACAGTTCATGATAATCTTCCACACGAGGTCCGTTGAGCGTATTGTATTTACGAACACGTTCTACATACTTGCCCAATCGTCCTAACGTAATTCTGCGGAATTCCTCATATACCAATTCGCGTGCACGCTCATCCAGAATATAGTCTATGGTGACCTCCGATGCAACTACTTCAGATGTATGAGCACGGTTCCTTACTTCATTGATATCGTTTGCTGCCTTTTCTTTGTCTCCTTTCATTAAAAAAGCCTCTGCCCGTAGCAGATAGGTTTCAGCCAAACGTAGCATATATTGGTCCAGATAAGTAGCACCGGCAGTTGATTTCAGTGTTTTCAGTGCCGGATCGGCATACAGGGCTTCAGGATGTTCACCCGGAGTTGTAATCTTAGTTGGCCACGGATACCAACGCCAAGACTGTTCTTCCAAAAGTTTACTCTTCGTTTCAGGAGCAATAATACTTTTACCATAATACTTGGAAGTAGGCAAATCATAATAAGCATCACGTACCACATTGTATTTGGAATTACGCATATCATTGCTAAAATCGTCGCCCCATACCTCATACAACCACCAATGGGTATTTGACATATTGGAAACTCCACGCCCCCCCACATTGGCATCCGAACGACCATTCGAAGAAAGGAAAGCTTTCTTTCCTTCCGGATCAGTACATGAATATGTCACTGGTGCGGCAAACCGTTCCAGATAATAGGGACGATAAGAAGTTGAAGTCAGATAACCACCTTCTACATCCGGCTCCATCTGAATTACCCATAATGCTTCCGTATTACCCGAAGTTTTTCGGTTCTGATTTTTCCTTCTGAATAGATCCCAATAGACATCTCCTTCTTCCGATTTGTGAGACCCGAACCTGACTTTCATCAAACCTGTATTGGGATTATCAATCACTTCAGAAGCTAAACGAATAGCATCATCGTAGAGTCCCAACGATATACAGGTCTCAGCAAGGTAATGTTTTGCCACTAGATTGGAAATCTTTCCATCAACTACAGTATGAATGTCAGGAAGTACAGTTGTTGCTTCCAGGAAGTCATCATACATAGCTTTCAATACTTCCTCTTTCGAGTTCCGGGTGAAGTCCGTCTTTGGAGAGACATTTTCCTCAAGCACTAACGGAACACCACCGAAAATATAAACCAACGTACGATAACCGAATGCACGGAAAAATTTGGCCTCGGCAGCCACTTGGGATTTTTGTTCCGCGTTCAGTGAACTACCTTCTATACGACTGATGATGGTATTGGCATTATTAATCAGTTTATACTCACGATCCCATACGTCTGCCACACCAGCTTGCTGAGGAGTGAGCCAGTCTTTAAGATTGCCCATGAAATTATTATTGTCACGCGCATTCTTGGCTACATCTGTTTCCTGAAAGAAGACGAAATCACTATTATAGAAATTCGCACGTACTTTCGCATACAAACCTGTTAAGGCTGTTTCATAATCGGCATATGTATTATAGGCATTCTCCGGACTCAGGAAGTCCAGCGGCTTCTCTTCCAGAAAGCTGCTTTCGTTACAAGAGAAAACAAAACATGAGAATAAAAAGGCAATTCCTGCATTAAAAATATTCTGTCTCATAATTCAATCTGTTAAAAAGTTAAATCTATACCAAAAGCATAAGTACGCATTACGGGATAAGAGTCTGTGGTGAAACCAATACCGGCTTCAGGATCCCAACCATCCCAACCTGTAAAAGTCAAAAGGTTCTGTCCGCTAATAAAAAGCCTCAGATTACTCACACCTAACTTTTTAGTCCATCGCTGATCAAAGTTATAGGATAACGATACATCTTGCAAACGGACAAAGCTGCGATTTTGCATCCGATTCGTATCTACGGTAGGAGATAGCCAAGCTGTTGCAAACTTAGCATTCGGATTTCTTGGTGACCAATAATCATAGGCAGTCAGCCAACTCAGGTTCTCGGCATTACCTATCGACTTTCCAATATAATCAGGTTTGGCAATCTTCGACCGATATCCGTTCTTACCTCCCTGAATGGTATTGATGAAAAAACGTAATTCAAACCCTTTATAGCTAAAATCATTGGAAATACCCATCATGTAAGCCGGTTCTTTATGCCCTAGAATCACCCTGTCTTCACCAGCCGTAATCTCTCCATCGCCATTCTGATCCTTAATTTTATAGGTTCCGGGATAAAAACCCTTCATAATAGTACCATTCTCTTTATCTGCCAACTGCCAGATACCTTCCACTTCATAGTCATAAATGGTTCCCAACGATTCTCCGATAAACAGTCCGCTGGCTACCAAGTCATCTTCTTTACCGTCTCCATCAGTATCCTGTCCCAGTAAAGAAACCACCTTGTTCTTATTCGTTGAAAAATTCAGCCGGACATTCCATTGAAAATCTTTTGTTTTCACAGGAGTACCACCGAGTACTATTTCCAAACCTGTATTCTGTAACTTGCCCACATTGCTGCGTACACTGGAAAATCCGGTCATCGTCGGAATAATAACATCCCATAACAGATTCTTTGTGGTAGCTCGGTAAAAGTCTATACTTCCAGTCAGCCTCTCCTTGAAAAAGGAAAAGTCAATACCAACATTATACTCAGCTGTCGTCTCCCACTTTAAATCTTTATTGGACATGCGCATAACAGTAGAACCGATGGACGTACTTGCACCATCGCCAAAAACATATTTCGAGCCTGCATTCAGTTCAACCTTTGCTAAGGAACTGTAACGTGAAGTTTGGTTACCCGTCACACCAAAACTAGCTCTGAGCTTGAGATTATCCATAAATTCCGCTTCGGACAAGAACGCTTCACGAGACAATACCCAACCCAAACCAACAGAAGGAAACAGACCGAACTTGTGATTCTCGGCAAAGCCACTAAAACCATCACGACGTAATGTAGCTGTTAACAAATATTTGCTATCATAATTATAAGATGTACGAAGCATTTGATAAAGGTTGCTCTCCTTATAAGCTGACGAACGTATGGTTTGTATGATAGCCTGTCCCAAATCATTATAACCAGTTACCGTACTAGTATATTGTTGTCCTTTTGCCAGGGTATTGTCATAGGCCTGCCTGCTAGCACCATACACAAACGTTGCATTAATAGCATGCTTACCAAAAGAATTGGTATAATTTACAATATTATCCAGCAACCATACAGATGAATTATCGTGCTGCTTTGATGCTTCTCCTTGTTGACTGGCCTCATACCGACTATAATTATATAAATTCTTGGCATCAAGCGTATAATTATAATTCAAGCGATAGGTCAATCCTTTGATCCAAGGTATACTAACCAGTCCATAAACGGTTGTATTTATCTGATGACGCTTGTCTGAATTTTCGACCATATATTCCAAGAAAGGATTCATAGTTAAAGTTCCATTCGGATTGGTAATCCACTCACCATCCGCATCCTTGGGAGTCACTACGGCCGGCATACGAATAAGAGCATTCATATTGGGGGACTCTCCGGAATAGTCCAAAACGGAGAAAAAAGTATTAGTACCCACCTTCAGCCAAGATGTAGCTTGCACATCAATATTAGCTCTGAATGTAGTACGCTTATATTTGTCATTCTTTACAACTCCTCTTTGATTGGTCCAACTACCGGAAAGGAAATAAGAAACATGTTCGCTACCACCATTGATATTCACCATATCAGTAAATAAATGCCCAGTCTGCATAGCTTCATCCCACCAGTTAAAATCTGTACCATTCTCTATTCCATCCAACTGTTGCACATTCAGTTGTGACTTGGAAAAATCCCAGTCCGGATTTGGAACTAAATAACCGGATTCCTTGGTATAGGCTGACTCATATTCGATATCACGTACTTTCTGCATCCATTCTTCCCGGTTCAATGGCCGGTAATCGACTGTCGGATTACTGAACGCCCAACTACCTGAATATGATATCTTCGGTTTTTGAGCTCTTTTACCTTTTTTAGATGTAATCATCAATACACCATTAGCTGCTTTCGCACCATAAACAGCCTTACTGCTCGCATCTTTCAATATATCAATGGATTCAATATCACTCGGATTAATATCAGAAATGCGCCCACCATATATAATTCCATCCAATATAATTAAAGGAGAAGTACTACCATTAATAGTGGTTTGTCCACGCACTCCGATTGAAGGATCTTCACCAGCTGAATTGGTCTGCCCTATTTGCAATCCAGCCACCGTCCCATGCAAAGATTGCATAATGCTTGTATTCGGCGAATCTTTCATTACATTCAAATCCGCTTTAACCACAGAACCAGTCAAATCTGATTTTTTCATGGTTCCATAACCAATCACAACAACTTCACTTAAGGTTTTTGAATCCTCAACCAATGAAACATTAATCATGTTTTTCTCTCCTACCGGTATCTCCTGGCTTATGTAACCTATATACGAAAATACCAAAGTAGCAGTTTTAGAAACAACCAAAGAATAATTTCCGTCCAAATCGGAAATCGTACCTACGGAACTCTCATTTTTTACCGTAACATTCACGCCTACCAAAGACTCTCCGGTACCGGCATCCACAATTTTGCCTTTTACACCATGCTGAGCAAAAGCCGTGGTGCAAACAAACATACACAGTAGCAAATAACACTTTGTTTTCATAATATAAAATTTAATTTTTCAATGCAAAATTACTATTAGTCTTTTAGGATCAAAATAATCAGCAGAAAAAAAATGCAATTTCTGTTGTAGAACATAAGAATAAGCCATCAAAAGGGCTCTACACGAGGACACACACACAATAGTAGTTAAAAACAAAACCTAAAAATTGGCAATAGAATTATAATTCCTAATTTTGCATTATAAAACTATAAAAAAATAACTTTTATATTATAGATATGATACAAGTCATACATCGGGCCCTAAGCATTCTTGAAGTAATAGCTTCCAGCCCCAAAGAAGACCTAAGCTTGTCCGAAATTGCAGATTCACTTCAATTAAACCATGGAACATGTGCCAACATATTAAAAACATTGGTAAACAGAAACTATGTAGAACAGATAGGCGCAAAGAAGGGATACAAACTAGGCTATATGGCTTATCAATTAACCAACTCATATACCTATTATGCTGAACTGAAAGAAATCGCAAAGCCTCTTATTGAACGGCTTCGGGATAATATAAATGAAACGGTTATTCTCTCCATTATTGAAGGGGGGAAACGAATTTTATTATATGAAGCAGAATGTACCCATGAAATCCAGGTCAGAACCACCCAAGAATCCAGCGTTTATAAAGCTACTACCGGAAGAATGATACTAGCCCACTACTCTCCAAAGGAACTAAACTATTTCACAGGAAAATACGGATTACCTGATAAAGAATCGTGGCCGGAAATAAAGAATGCACAAAATCTGGTTGCTGCCTTAACTGAAATTAGAGCCAAAGAAGTAGAAATCACTTCCAATGCTAACCATGTTGTCAGCCTAGCAACTCCTATTTATAAAAACAAGACGATCATCGCAAGCCTGGGGATTTACTTGCCAGATATTCGGTTTGAAGAAATTACTAAAATAAATATTGTCGAAAAACTTAAAGAAACAACATTTCTATTGAATAAGGCAATAGAAGAACAAGAATAAAAAATAAGCCCTGTCTCCCGACAAGGCTTATTCACAACACAAACACAAAATAAAACACGACAAAACTACTATGCAATCTTACCTGT
>USSR01000071.1 GCA_900557355.1 uncultured Bacteroides sp. | reverse complement strand
TCGTGGGGGGAAAGCCGACACGGTAATGGCACATTGCCGTTCAGTACTGATGGATGTAATGGATAAGACAGTACGTTATGGTATCAAAGAGTTTGATTCTCCTACGTACGGCACATTCTATATCACTTGCCTTCTTTCTTTGTACGACCACAGCAAGGATGCTGAATTTAAGAAACAGGTGCAAATGACACTTGAATGGCATTTACTTAACATGGCACCCGAATGGTTGAATGGTTATTTCATTTCTTCCTCTTTACGGGAATATTATTTTGCTTGTTCTCCCCACATGATGAGTCCTTATCCACTTTTGGGCTGGTTGTTTTTTGGTGGAGGTCCCAATCCGATATTAGAGCAAAAGTATGAAAACGGAGAATTGATTGTGAACAATGAAGGTTTTTACTGTGTACTGGCAGCCGTTTCTTCCTATCGTGTACCAGAGATTATACAGCATATAGCATCGGATAGAAAGAAGGCATACGTGCATAAAGAATCGCATGATATGACTCCATTTGCACAACTCAATTATCCATGGGGATTCAAGAAATATACATATATCAACAAAACGTATGGATTGGCTAGTCAATGGGATGGAATCAGCTTGGGATGGAGCGCGCAGATGCGCCGGTGGAAACTGGTGTGGGAATCGGATGCGCCGGCAAGTACTTTCTTCCTGACTCACATCAGCCATTATGGTAGATCAGCCGAAAGCCTTTTCGGAGCTACTTGCCGCGAACAAGTGTTACAACACAATGGTACGTTGCTGGCCATGTATAAAATAGAATCGGAAGAACCTCATCCGTATGTGACAGGAGTAGTGCCTATCGACGCGATAAAACAAATGAAAGAGGACGAATCCGGTTGGATATTCTTTGACGGGGGAAGTGTTCTGTTTGCCGTAAAATTCTGTCATCCATACACATGGGACGAAGACCGGGTATTTCGTGGAGTAAAACATAAGATGTTACGCTGCGACCAACGTGGTACTGCCGCAGTCATAGAAACCTGTTTGCCGAATAAATATCAACCCACAGGAACGAAAACAGCTCTGGATCTGTTTGCAGAAGATATACTGAAAACAACGAAACTGGAATACATCGTTACCAATCCAGAATATCGACAGACCATTTATCACTCACTTAGCGGTGATACACTAAAAATTATCTATAATTACGGACGTTTTGTCAACGGAGAAAAGGTGGATTATGAAAATTGGCCTTTGTATTCAAACCCATGGATGGAACAAGCGGTGAACGGACGTTTCCTGAATGTTTCACATGGAAAAGAATCACGCGTGTATGACTTCAGGAATTGGAACGTTATAGATAGCAAAGAGAATTAATAATATGATGAAATCGATCTTATTCAGCCTGACACTGGTATTCACCGCATTGGCTTGTTTTGCACAAGACTATTATGGGAACAACCGTAAGCAGTGGCTACAAAAAGCAGAACAATATAAACCGAAACTTATAATCACAGAGAAAAAGCCGCTGAAAGTAGTGGATATTGTACCCGACACACAATCGTTTCAGAAATACAAAGCAGTAGATGTCAGTCCTATCGACTCTTTATACTCTATGCCTTTCAGACTGAAAAAAGAGATTACGATTGATTTCGGAGAGCATCTGACCGGATATTTTAGTTTCTCGGTAAGAAGCACCGGGCTTGCAGCCGACGGTCCGTTAAGGTTTAAATTGACTTTCGGGGAAGTTCCTTCGGAAGTAGCTGTTCCTTTCGATTCTTATAAAGAAGGCTTAAGCAGGGCATGGCTTCAGGACGAAGTTGTTTCTGTAATGTATGTCCCGCAAACAGTCACTCTTTCACGCAGGCTGGCTTTCCGCTACGTAAAAATCGAGTTGTTGGGCAGTTCTCCTTATTATGATTTCAACATACATGATATGAAATGTATGGCTCAAACTTCTGCCAAAAATATACCTGAAGAGCTTCCGCAAGCAGTTGATCCCATGATAAGGAAAATAGATCGTGTCGGGCTCAATACATTGAAAGAATGTATGCAAACCGTTTACGAGGATGGTCCGAAAAGAGATCAGCGTCTTTGGATCGGCGATTTATATCTGGAAGCCCTTGGCAACAATTATTCTTACAAGCAACACGACCTTACAAAGCGGTGTTTGTATTTGTTGGCCGGATTGAGCGACCTGAACGGATATCTGTTGGCTACAGTAATTGAAAATCCTGTACCGAGAGCCCAGGACAAACAGTTTCTTTATGAATATGCGCTACTGTATAATGTAACATTGAAAGACTACCTGGAAGCAACGGGCGATATGGAAACTGTCAAAGACTTGTGGCCTGTGGCTAAAAAGCAGCTGGATATTGTCCGTACCAATGTCAAGGCCGACGGATTGATGGATTTTGAGAAAGTAAAGAAAGACTGGTGGGTGTTTTTCGATTGGAAAGAGGATTTGTATAAAGAGGCTCCTTTACAAGGAGTATCCATATTCGCACTTAAGGAATCCTATAAACTGGCTCAACTGCTCGGAAAAGAAAAAGAAGTTGCCGACTTGCCTGCATTAACTAACAAAATGATAAAGGCTGCCCGCAAAAACTTATACAACCGGAAAACCGGCCTTTTCGTCGGAACAGGTGACAAGCAGATTTCCTATGCTTCACAGATATGGATGATTTTAAGCGGAGTTGCCAGTAAAGCCGAAGGCAAAAAGGCTTTATCAGCATTGGATACAACACAAAATGTTTGTTATCCCGGCACTCCTTATATGTATCATTATTATATTCAATCGCTGATAGATTGTGGAATGAACCTCGAAGCAAAAGAGGCTTTAATCAATTACTGGGGAGGGATGATCGCCAAAGGAGCTGACACATTCTGGGAAGCATACGATCCTACAAACGACTTTATTTCTCCATACGATTTTTATCCTATCAACAGTTATTGCCACGCTTGGAGCTGTACACCTGTTTATTTTATCAGGAAATACCCTGAAATATTTCAGAAGTGAAGTGATTCAATACAAGTAACTAAGAATACTTTTAATTCTGTATATCGCAAAAATTTGGAAACGCTCTTTTTATGTTGTATATTTGTAGAACAAGAATATTGATCATCAACTAAAATTTAAAAAGACGAATAAATAATGAATTTTAGAACAAATAAATTGCTACAAATTAACTAAGTAATTCTATAAAATACAAAAGACAGAGATCCTGTCAATAGCTAAAGGCTGCGAAATTATATGAATTCCGCAGCCTTTTTTGTTATATAAATTCAATACAAACACCACTAAAAGCCTCCATATAGTTTTTAATAAACTTGGATAACGTTTCTAATAAACTCTTCAAAAGTTTATTAGAAACGATCAAACTGTTTATGCATAAATGATAAAGATATTTTGATTAAATAAATATCGCAAGATACAAACATCTATTTACTATGTATATAAACAATAAATTTATGATACATATGTAATATTCTATTTATTATACAAATACTCTTTCAAGACCGTATACAGTTGTCATTTTCATCACTGAATTCTAAATGACCAATACTACGCTTCCTTCTGATGAAAGGATTGAAAGCTCCTAAAAAGAGAAATCCCCTTTACTACGATATGTTGTAGCAAAGGAGATTCATAAGATCAAGGCCTTTTCAGACGACCTTTTATATATTCAAAAGCTTACTGGACGGTCTTTTTATTAAGAACCGGATAAACAGAAAAACTGAAAGACACAGGTTCTGCAAAAAGCACATATTGTTCGAGTGGGGGAGGCCCGCAGCTCCTATTACCAATCGGATATGTTTTATAATCGATATTCCACGTGACGTTGTCCGTACGTTTTAATTGGCTTTCATCTATTGCTTCAGACAGGTTTTCAAGGGAATAATGCATTGCACTGGATTCAATAAATGGCATACCTTCAGCGACAAGTCCAATTCCCTCATTGTCGGTCAATGACACCCACGAACAACGATATTTGTTTCCATTCTCTTGAGGATATGCATGATGCGTAAACTGTTCATCTACAGTTCCGGAGAATCGGCCCAAACGAGCTCCTGAATGTCTGTCGTTATATGTATCATACGGTCCGTAGCCATACCATGAAAAAGTATCGTTGCCGGATTTTACGGTCATTGTATAACCTATACGGGGGAAGCTGATTATATTGCCAAATGGCTTCAGATCAGTATCTATCTGTACTTTTCCGGAAGGATCAACAATATATTTGGTGGTATATTCCACGTACGACTTATTTCCCGTTTTTTGTGCAACGAACGTTGTTGCCACACTGACTGTACCATTCTTTTCCTCGACCAATTTAAACGATTTCAACTTATGTTGCAAACTATCCAGTCCGGCTTCTACCCATTGACGGGAGATTTCATTCTCCGTTTTGGGACGGTAACCGCCATCATTATGGGTCGGAGCCCGCCACAAATTGATTTGAGGACCTTTCTCAAGGAATTCTTTTCCACCTACGATCCAGCTTTGAATGAGCCCCGCCTTCTTGTTGAACACAATATTTATACGATCATTATAAATACCTATTTCATTCGCTTTCTTCTGTACAGTCAGTTTTCCGCCATTTCCTGTTTTTTCTTCCACCGGAGGATTCACTTTTCCTTCTTGCAAGGTAAATTGCTCCCATGCGATTTCAAATCCTTTAGGTGCCCATATTACATCCTTCTTTAAGTAAGCATTGATTTCGAGAATGAGCTCTCCTTTCTGCCCGGAATCAGAAGTGCCGGTATCTATTTTTACTCGGGCAGAAGTGCCTGGAAAAGCCTCAATATCGGTTAATTCCCCCTTCTTTATCAGTTCACCGCCTGCCATCAATTTCCATGAAAAACGAAATGCAGAAAGCGGCAGATAATTATATTCATTTCTAATGGTCAGTTCCCCGTTAGAATAATCAAAACGGATATGCTGATAGATCTTCTTACATTCATTGATAGCCGGCTTTATTTTCCGGTCGACAAAAACAAGCCCATTAGTGCCGTTGAGGGAAGAAAAATATTCTTTGCCTGTAACACTGTCTTTTCTAATCACGCTCTGATCTACCCAATCCCAGATATAACCGCCTATCAGACGTGGGTATTTTTTCACTGCATTCCAGTATTCCTGATGATTACCCAATGCATTACCTTTAGCGTGAGCATATTCGCACATCAATACCGGACGTGTTTCACCTTCTTGAGTAGCAAGCTTTATAATTCCTTCTACAGACGGATACATGGTACTGACAACATCTACAGCCGGAGGTTCGGGAGGATTCACTGCCGGACGGTTGGTCTTCATAAAATCGATGCCATAACCATATTGTCTTGAACCTCCATTGTGCATATAGGCCTCGAAATGTACAAGGCGGGTAGGATCGTAATCTTTAACCCACGAGGCCCGTGCAGCATTGTTTGCTCCGACACCCGATTCGTTTCCCAATGACCAGAAAATAATAGACGGATGGTTCTTATCTCTTTTTACCATCCCGGCAACGCGTTCCATTTGAGCAAAAAGCCAACACTCATTATTTGAAAGTTCAGCATCGGCCCCACAGGTTTCCACATTCGCTTCGTCCATTACATAGATGCCATATTCGTCGCATAAATCATAAAATGCCGGATCTGCAGGATAATGAGAGGTCCTTACGGAATTAAAACCGAACTGCTTCATTAAAGTCACATCCTGTACCATTCTCTCGTAAGGAACGGTTTTCCCTTCCCATGCGTCATGGTCGTGCCTGTTTACTCCATAGATGTACTCGCGTTTTCCATTCACGCACAGTTCATGTTTATTCTTGAATTCAACTTTGCGAAAACCGATACGGGAACTTCTTGATTCTACTACGTTGCCTTTATGATCCTTTAATGTCAGGACTATGATATACAAGTTAGGCGTTTCGGATGACCATAACAAAGGTGCCTTTACATTTGTTTCCAGATATTTTGCCAATGAAAAATTCTGTTGATACTTTTCGGTCGTAATCGTCTTGACCGGCATTGACATATTCACCCCGAGGGCAGGAGTACCCTCTTTGGTGTATAATCTGGCTTCAAGCATCCAGTCGGAAACATCTACCGTTTTCTTGCTGGATATGACAGGCCGTATACGCAGTTTTGCGTCTTTATAATCCTTGTCCAAATCTGTAATAACAGCAAAGTCCTGTATGAAAACATCAGGGCGTGATTCAATATAAACATCCCGGGTGATGCCATGAAAGCGCCAATGGTCCTGATCTTCAAGATACGAGCCATCACTCCATCTCAACACCTGGACAGCCAATTGGTTCTTTCCTTTTTTTAGAAAAGGAGTCATATCGAATACCGCAGGCAGAGTACCGCCATCTTCATTATAACCTACCTTTTTCCCGTTGACATATAAATAGAAAGCCCCTCTGACTCCGGCAAAATGAATCAATACATTCTGTCCCTCCCATGATGCAGGCACTTCAAATGTCTTCCGGTACAATGCTATATGATTGTCTTTACGCGGTACAAACGGAGGATTGACAGGACGAAATTCATAGCCTTGCCCGCAATAAACCTGATCGCCATACCCTTTCATTTCCCAGGTAGACGGAACAGGTATATTGTCCCAGGAGTCATCATTTGTTTCCGCTTTCATAAAATCAGACGGAAGATTGTCCCAATCTGTAATGAACTTAAACTTCCATGTTCCATTCAATGACTGATACCGGGAGGAGGAAGAGCGTTTCACTTGCAACGCTTCTGTTTCAGTAGGAAATGAAATAGATGTTGCACCGTATGGTTCCCTGTTAATACTGTTAATTAAAGGGTTTTCAAATTCACTTTGCCCGAATCCTATGGGTGGCGTAGCATAACTATCACTACCATCAAAAGGTATTTGTGAAATCCCCTTGACAGACAGACATAATAGAAATATTATAATCAGTTGTTTCTTCATTTTCATTCTACCATTTTCAATAATTAGTATTCTAGCACGCTTTATTTCTCTACGCCAAACTCAACCTCATTCGCCCAATGTTCCTTCCAGTCCGGATGGAATGCTCTGGAGTTTTTCTTCGAAACGCTTCGGCCGCGTGCTAATTCCATACAAGCAGCCCCGGCGCCATCATCGTTGATACGCGCAGAGAATTTAATTTTATCGCCTTTATCAATGGCTTTCTTCACATCCGGTATTTCGGACCATGGAATAGCACATTCATAATACAATGTATTACCTTCACGTGTAGTAATCAGTTTTCCATCTTTTACGGCTCCGTCAAAGGAAGATTTGGGCTGGCGAGGATAGAAGTGTTTTCGCGGCATACCCGGAACAAGCATTCTCCATATTTCAAAACCACCGCCATATTCGGGAGCAACAGTATTCAAAGCGTATTCATAATCTGTACATTTATAACCGATGTAACGCGGCATAGTACCTTTCGTTTCAGCTTCCATACCATCTTCGCCGATTGGAATTACATTGAAAGCAATCAGTATATTATCTGTTGCTATCCCATTGGTGCCATCCGGTAATGTAGGTCTTTTACGGTAAGTGAAACGACGTACCTGCTCGGGCCATACCAAAGGAACCAAATCATCTTGAGAGACAACATGGCAAGTAACATCTTGAGGCAAAGAAGAATCTGAACCGATAAGATAGTATCCTAATTGCCCATATTTACCCAGCCAGTTTCCGACAGTATCAAAATCACGGTTTACAAGTTTCGCTGAAGCACCGGCATTACCCGAATTAACAACATTGTCCGATGAGTCAAAAAAGATACCTGATAATTTTGTTGTGTACCACCAACCATAAGATGAACAACGTATGCGCACATTACCACATAAATCCAATGTCAGATAAGTACCATTCCATAGTTTGTCTATCTTGGTAGAAAGTAATTCTTTGCCACTGTCTTTATCATAAACAGTAACAGACAAGCCATTCTGATTTATACTTGGGAAATAAAAAGAAGTGCGGGTATATTTATCTTTCGGCAAATGAATATCCATACCCATCGACAGAGTAGTAGATGTATTTTCCATATAATTCATCATACGTCCTTTTGCCGAAGGCAATTGCAGTGCTTTTTGATCTGATTCTGCCGCAGGCTGCGTTACTATGGTAGAATGCATGGCATATATGGTCTGCATATAAGCTGTGTCAGGATAGAAATAATCATCATCATTGCGAGTCTCAAATCTCAATGTTCCTTTATTGGGAGTTTTATCCGCAACTTTTGCTGCAAAGTAGAAATAATCGTCATCGTAAGCCAGGTAGGTATGCGCCAATCCTTCCGCATTACTATCAAACTTTTGATATGGATACCATGCAGCTTCCGTCAAAGAAATGCTGGCCTTGGAAGAACCTTCTATCGTTTGTGAAATCATGTTTTGCCAGTCATTCAGATTACCATCTATCTTTATCGTTTTCTTTGCAATATAATTGACATGCATATTTTCCCAATGCACGGCGAATCCATCTTTTCCTGCATCGAAATGAACTTCAAGCGGATAGTTATTGTCCACACTGGCAGTTCCGTTTGTCACTTTCGCTCTGATAGTTTTTGTCTCATTGGGCTTAAACGATACATTCTGCGGATAAGATATATCCAGATTACCGATAGAAACAGATAATACACCTTTTACCGGACGATTGAGGATATTGGTCAGTTGAAGTTCCATTTCCGGTTTGCTGGCAATGGGAGCTGTAAAGTCTTTCGCAATTATTTCGACAGGTTCATAGCCCACGATATCCGCTTTACTAATGGCCGATACAAGTTTGTCAAAGGCTCCCTTCTCACCATTTACACGCATATAATATCCCTGATAATTAAGAGGAATTTCGTAGATTCCATTTTTAGGAGCAATGGCGTTTCCATAAAAATCATAAAGCAGGAAAGAAGGATTGGCTTTCAGTATCATTTTCCCGTCAGTGATGGGATAGTATGTATTGAGTTCGTTTTCTATCTTTTTACGTTCAGCACTATTCGCTGGTAATGTTTTTAATTGATGATGCAAATCGACTTTTTTCCTCGCTTCGCTTAAGCTACGCACATTTCTGAAAAGGATATTCTCTGCACCGAATGCTTCACCCAAATCTCCGGCAATCACAATCGTCCCGTCGTCTTTCTTATTTTCGTATCCGTCAAAGACCATTACCCAAGGCAAACCATTTTTAAAAAGAAGCCTGTTAAACTCGCGTTCTCCGATCATACTTTGTGCTGCTCCCACAGCAGCTGCCGCAGACCATGTATTGTGGAGTTTAGGCATTGTCTCCTTTCCTTTTTCGGTACGGACTTCCATACTACGCACTGACCGGTTCGGGTCTCCTGAATACATATACCCACCAAATATACCCATCGACCTGTCATATCCGGCGGAACGGTTGGCTGCAATAACAAGTCCTACACGGTCATCAGTATTCCCTACCCAACTTTCTGTGTCCCATATTTTCACACGTCCCTTGTTATCTTTTCGCTTATTCCACTCGGGATATAATACTGGTGCCTCCATACCTTGATAGTGAATGGAAAGGAAATCAAAGATAGGTAACATATCCATTGTGCCATCAGCAAAAAACTTATCCAATGCATTCGAATTAGAGTCACCTCCTCCCACAAGAACATCTATGTCTTTCTCCCGGGCTTCAATCACCGCTTCAGCCATTTTCGTATATATCTCTTTATATCTTATCATATCAGCCTGCCAACCGGATATGGAAGTTCCTTCCCACGGTTCATTCCACAAACAGACAGCTGTTACCGGTCCTTTGGGCCAGCCAAAATCAAGACATAATTCTATTCATCCAATTCGGGAAGCCATACTAAATCCTGCTTCGTGTGAAGAAATTTTCCATTCTCATCCAAATGCGGCCTGGTAGTACCCAAAGGCATGGACTGTGCCATACGTCCCTCACCAAACATGAGCATAACAGTGATATTATTATCCATGAAATCCTTCATCAATTTCTTTAATTCTTGTCGGAATCCTTGATAATCGGGATTATCAGGTGATACGAAAGGAATACCGTAGCGAATGGACTGAACACCTACTCTATTCAAAAAATCCACTCCCAAGTAATCCAAAGATTGTTTGGGATATTGCATTTTCACTAATGACGGTTTCATGCTATAGGCAAAACTTGTACCCAATCGACGCCCGTACTTTCCAAGATCAAACACAACGGCATATCCTCCAAAATCCTTTATATCGTCTACCGATACAGACGTATTGACATAGCCATTCGGCAAAATTGATAAGTGAACAGGAATCACCTTCTCATAATCAAGCTTAATCATCTGGGGCAGCCAAATATCATTGGGGATTCCTTTCGTTCCATAACGAAAGACGTGTACTTTCGCATCTATATCTATTGATTGTGATGTGTTGTTAATCAACTGAAACTTGAGGCGGATATCATCTCCCGGCCAAAAAACATTAGCAGGAGCAGACGATTCTATCAGATTTACATCGAAATCATAAAATCTTAGTCCATTTTTTACACCCATTATTTCTTCGTAGCCTACCCAATTCTGGGGGTCCTTCATTTGTGCTGTTAATGTCGAGACAGTCATGAAAGATAAAGCTATTAGTACAAGTATCTTTTTCATAATATTATATTTGTTTTTTACATCAGTTATTTGGTGTCTTCATCCATCATCCGCTGCGCTTCTATACCTGCAAATATGACGGCAAATGACCCATGCGTATCATTGTCGAAAAATGGACGGTTCATATAATAGTTCACATCTTCGGTACACATGGTTCCTATACAGATATTATGTACCGTTCCATCGTCTTCGATTTCGGATGACACTGCATCCCATCCTTTCAATGCAATTGGCATGAACTTTTTCTTATCCAGCCAGCCATACCTGATACCACGTATTATACCCATTGTAAATATAGCCGTACCCGAAACTTCCTTGGGAGAATCGCTACGATCGATTACATTATGCCAGAATCCGTCAGGACTCTGATATTTTATCAGAGAATAGACAAAAGTCTGATATTGCTTGAGTATTGCTTTGTATTTAGGATGATTCTTAGGCAATGCCATTAATACGTCAGACATAGCCCAGATAGCCCACCCGTTGGCACGTGCCCAATGAGGGAGTTTAACATCAGGACGTGATGTATAATTGGCATGCATATAAAGACGAGTGTCTTTATTCCATACGTGTTTCGTAAAGTCTATGATCTGATTGGCTGCATCATCGAAAAATATTTTTCGCAACTCCGGTGAATCGCTGTATAATCCAGCTTGTATCAAGAAAGGAATACCCATAAACATATCATCTACCCATACAGTATATTTTTCCGGCGTATCACGGGTGTAGTTGGTCATTCCTTCACTTCTGATTTGTCCGAAACGTGCATAATTTATCATTTTATCTATGTATGCCTGATAAATATCCCTATTTTTAAAATCCTTATCCATACGCAAACGGTATAGAATGGGAAGTGAGGGAGCTAATGTAAAATCAAGCAATGTGGAGTTAATCACCATTGCATTGGCTGAATTATATGCCCGCAAATGATTGACTTGATAGTCCACAAATGGCATACCTTCCATCTGATAGTCGCAGAAGTCAGTTGCCCATTTAGTATATTTATGTGTTCCGGTCAATTCACCAAGTTGCTGCATAGCCCAGGCAACACCTCCATTATGGTAATTCCATTGATAAGTAGTTCCCCAAACTTCGGGATCTATCATTTCTCCGAGTACTTCTATTTTAGGAATTGTCCAGGTCACCGGACCATGAAGTCCTTTATACATATATCCAAATCTAAATTCCTGTTCCGGTTCATGCACTACGTCAATGCCACCTTGAAAAGGTCCGATAATGAGCCAGTTGGTAAGATCGGATACTTGTTTATCAACATGATTCAAATTGGTTAATCCTATTTGAGGATAACTTCGGGCAGTGGATAAAACAGCATCATTATCACTGGGTGGTTGTAAGAACACACACCATTCTTTGCCAAAAGTAGCCGACTTAATCAACACATTGTTATTACCACTTTTCAACGGAAGCAAAAATGAAGAAGTCATTTTCATACTTCGTTCCCCCCGGTTTATCTTAATATCCCGTTTCCCTTTATTTTCATAAACCAGTTGTCCGTTACACCAGATTTTACAGGCATCGTTATGCTCCGTTTCTACACGTATGGTGGTATCACGTGGAAACGACAGCTGTGTATAGGCATAGGCCACAGCTTCTTGTCCCACCCCAAAGGTACGTCCAAAATCCACAAAGTTTAACGTGTTGAAAGAAGTACTACACGAAGCAAGTCCCAACTTGTAGGCAAAGGGAGTTTCTCTAATCAATTTATCACCAATCTTCTTTACTTTTTCTACAGGTGATTCTTTGCTTTGTTGAGGAAGAGCAGTACCTACCCCCAACAATGCAGATAATAACAAGCATATCCATTTCTTCTTTTTCATCGGATCATTTCAGATTATATAGATTTAGCTAACGTGTCCCAACAGGACAATGATAACAATTGCAAATCTATCCCAAATCATCCGCAACCCTGCAAACAAAAGGCCAAGAAAAGAGAGAAAAAGGTAAAACAAAATGTGAACAAAATATGAACAAAACAAGACAACCATCTATGTATAAGATGGTTGTAAGAAAAGAAAGTGCTATTTTCTTTTATCCGGATCGAAATTTTCTTCATATACAACCTTACCGTCAAGATTGGAAACTTTCACATAATCTACAGCACCACATCCCTTAAATCTTAACGTAAGTTCATTGGCATATCCCAAAGGTTCTTTATAATCCATTCCTAACACTTCTTCTCCATCTACGTAGAAGGTAGTTTTCTTATTCACTACTTTGATAGTCATGACGTGCCATTCGGAAGAGTTGAAATTAAACCGGCTTAAGTTGTACTCATCTCCCTTAATTGTATTTTCTCCACTGATGAATTTGATATATGCATATCCGTTTTCATTCATGGCAAAGCCATGCATAGCTGTATCCGAATGTATATACATGATAATATCCGAGCAAGGAACTGCATTCTCCTGTTTTGAATTGCGGACGCGTGCCTCGTATATGAAATTATCTCCGTCTATCAACTTTTCTTTATAAAACACATAGCTGACAAACATGTGATTAGTATGCGCCTCTTGTGGGACATTTTCTATAGGCAAACTTACATATCCCGAATCATTGTAAGCCTGCTCCATCGGAAAAACCCGAAATATTTTCTTTCTTTCCTCACGGACGAAAACCGACCACCCCGTCTTACGGCACTCCACCGGAATGGTCTTTATAATTCTATCTTTATACTTCAGATGACAGAATGCTTCACCTTCATATATATAGGTAGCATTTATCTTATCTATATTTTCATTTAGTTTTCTTTCGGATATATCTCCATTCGCTTCTTCATACATAACAGTAATATCTTCAAATAATGAAGCTGGTATATGATAAGAGAATGTAACTGTAAGCGGACAAATTCCTTTTACTTGCGAAGTGGTAAATTCTATTTTTGAGAGCAGATACTCCACATACATATCTTTCAACTTATACGTATACAACATATATCCACCTATTATCAATAATAGTATAATAGCAAAATTTACATACCATTTATTTTTCTTATAGATACGATTCGATACTTCTTCCGGATCTTTCGTCACTTTATTCGGAGCTTTTTCTAACTGGGAACTATCTGCTTTTTTGTCTGTGTCATTTGTATGTTCCTTCGTTTCTTCAACAACGTCTTCTGTCTGAATATTGGTAGTCTCTTCCTTCTTCGTTTTCTTCATTACAAAGTCAGTATACCCCGAATAACCTAAAAAACGACACAAAGCATCTTTTGTCGCCAACTGCGGATTACCTGTCTTCTGTTGAAAAAATCGTTTAAGTGTGTTAGCATTTACATCGATCTTCGTTGTTTCGAAGATCATATTTTCCAGTGTTTTAAATTGATTTAAGTCCCAGGACTCGGAAGAACCCCACGACTCTAATAAAATATTATATTCTTTTATTATTTCCTTTATGTACCTTTTGTCCTTATATTCGTCCATCATTTATATCAAAATTAAACACGAACCAATTAGTTAGAAATAAAAATCCGCTGTGAAAATACAAATAAAATCTAGTAATTGTCAAGCATAAAGTGGTTTATTTGCGTTTTGTCCAGATTTTGTTTTCATTTTATTCTCTTTTTTATTCAACTTCATCAATCCTATCCTATACTTTTGCAGTAAAGAATTTATTTAATACTAATTTCAAATACAATGAAAAAATACTTCTCCGCATTATTAATCATACTGCTTTCGAGCTTTACAACTGCTCCCCGTATAGTATGGTTAGATGAATTAGATCTCTCTAACGTCGATCAATCTGCAGGTAAAGCAATAGCCAATCAATCAATGTGGAAAACACCACTTTCTATCGCCGGAGAAAAATTTGACCGGGGTGTAGGTACACATGCCGCAAGCGTATTCCGCATAAAACTTGACGGCAAAACAGTCTCCTTCAAGGCATCTGCAGGGATAGATGATTCCGCACCCGAACACGAATTAAAACAAGCCAGTGCCGAATTTATAATTTTAGGAGATGGCAAAATCATCTGGCGAAGTGGAATCATGCATGCAGGAGAAAAAGCAAAACAAATAGATATTTCTGTTAAGGGTATAAAATCTCTAATCTTACGTGTCGATCATGCAGGAGATGGAATAGCCGGAGATCGCACCAACTGGGTAAATGCCAGGTTTGAAGTGAAAGGTGCCGATCCTGTTTCGGTAAAAAAAGAACGTGAACAGGAATACATCCTAACTCCTGCTGTGGCAAGGCAGCCTATGATTAATGCTCCTTATATATATGGTGCCCGCCCGGGAAATCCATTTCTGTTTACAGTACCTGTTTCAGGAGAAAGACCACTAAATATAACTGCAACTAATTTACCCGAAGGATTATCCATCGATAGCAATACCGGCATTATTACAGGAAAAGCGATAAATCCGGGAACCTATACTGTTCATATCTCCGCTAAAAATCAATATGGAGAAACTACTAAAGACTTAACTCTTGAAATCGGGGAAAAGATAAGTCTGACTCCTCCTATGGGCTGGAATAGCTGGAACATTTTCGGAGCAGACATTGATGACAAGAAAATAAGAAGGATGGCCGACCGCATGGTAGAACTGGGACTCGTCAATTATGGATATGCTTATATAAATATCGATGATGGATGGCAAGGCGTACGTGGAGGAAAATACAATGCAATAATGCCGAACGATAAATTTCCTGATATGAAAGGTCTTGTTGATTATGTACATAGTAAAGGTCTCAAAATAGGAATATATTCTTCTCCGTGGGTACAAACTTTTGCCGGATACATTGGCAGCAGTGCTGATACACGTAATGGTAAAGTTGTCAATTCAAGCCGCAGATATGGAGAATTTTCATTTGCTAAAAATGACGTAAAGCAATGGGCAGAATGGGGATTCGATTATATTAAGTACGACTGGGTAACTAATGATATAGCCCATACAGCAGAACTATCATATCTTTTACGCCAATCGGGAAGAGATATTCTATATAGCATCTCCAATGCTGCCCCATTTGAACTGGCAGAAGACTGGAGCAATCTAACAAATGTCTGGCGGACAACAGGAGATATTTATGATTCCTGGTGTAGTATGACTACCATAGGTTTCCTTCAGGATAAGTGGCAACCATTTGCCAAACCAGGCAGTTGGAATGACCCGGATATGCTCATTGTAGGAAAGGTTGGCTGGGGAAAAAATATACATTCTACACATTTAT
The DNA here is from genome assembly GCA_900557355.1 of uncultured Bacteroides sp. Classification (GTDB taxonomy): domain Bacteria; phylum Bacteroidota; class Bacteroidia; order Bacteroidales; family Bacteroidaceae; genus Bacteroides. The sequence continues at coordinate 942 of USSR01000071.1, read as the reverse complement.
CTCCTGATGAACAATATACTCATATCACTTTATGGAGTATTCTAGCGGCGCCTTTACTGATAGGATGCGATCTGGAACAGATGGATGATTTTACAATGAATCTATTAAGTAACAGAGAAGTAATAGCCATTAACCAAGATATTGCCGGTATACAAGGTAGCAGAGTATATGCTGATAATAATAAAGAAATTGAAGTATGGAGTAAACCATTAAAAGATGGTTCCATAGCAGTCGGATTATTCAATCTATCCGATAATAAACAGGACATATCTATTTTCTGGGATCAACTGAATATTCAAGGTAAACAGAAAGTGCGTAATCTTTGGGAGCAAAAGGATAAAGGAGTTTATATAAATAAATACCAATCTGACGTACCTTCACATGGTGTACTTTTCATAAAAATAGAACCTGTGAAATAAAACAACTTGATATGATTGGCAGGTAAAGACAAACTAATAAAATGTGTTGTGTTAGTGTTGATAGTGAAGAACAAACAGATTTGAATTACACATTCAATACTTATTAACCGACTTTATTAACCGGAGTTAGTAAAGTCGGGGTATAACCTTCCTTATTCTGAATTTACCAACATTTATTCTGCTTTTACAGGACGTACATAAACAATATGTAAGAGCTATAGATGCTACTTGCAGGAACTATAGATCCAATGTACAGCGCATATATGTCCAACACGCAGGATATATATCTCCTGTAAACAGTATCTATATATCCTGCAAAGAGTATAATTACATCATTTGGATTCTATACTTATAAACAATCACACCTCTATTGATTATTAAACAATTAACTATGATATAAACCAGTTATAAACGACTTATTAACCAACTGGATTTATGCTATTAACGTAACTTTTTGAACAAATCCCAAATCACAATACCGGTAGTTACGGAAACATTCAAAGAGTGTTTCGTTCCGTATTGA
>USSR01000070.1 GCA_900557355.1 uncultured Bacteroides sp. | reverse complement strand
TTTTAAAATAATAGCAGTCACACCTTTCACTCTATTGACTTCGTCAGGCAAGTGAAAAGAATAATAACTATCTTTACTTTTCAAATCTTCAGTCGGTACTTCTATTACTTCCCAATACAAATCGTCCGGATAATCATGCACAAAATTAGATCGTGCCAACGTGCGAGGATATAATGGACGGACTATTACTGAAGAATTTCCATTTGTAATGTTTAGATCTGTCCCTTTTTTCTCAGTTATTCCTCCCGGATGCCACAACCATTCAAAATGACCGGTTTCATAGGTTTTTAAATCATCAATGATATAGATGACGTTGTCTATCCACAAAAAGTGACGGAAGTTGCGGCTAAACTGGTCCGAATAAGGACCTGTACCATTTGCCAACACATATTTTATATTTCCGGCATCCAACAGATAATGCAGATATCCTCTTAAGGTAGAACCATAATATTGCTGTTCTCGTCTTTGCCCTTTGCCATTGAATAATACGACATTATGTGCCTCGCTTTGAAAGAAGTAGTTGCGGTATTCGGGATTCGCATACCAACATCGTCCTCCATCTTTGATAATATCCTCTCCTTTATGAAAGACTATGAATGAATTGGCATCGGCATGAGAATGATTCCAGGTATATCCGGACTTGACGGCTAACATTGTGGCATCTTTCTCCCAAGAGTTGCGCATGGTTGCCCAACCGAAGTCTTTGAATAATTGTGATTTCTTTAGTTTAGGAACCTTGGGTGCTTTACTCAAATTGGGAGTATAGAGAAATCCTATCGGGCGGTCGATAAAATATCCATCACGGTGTTGCCCTTGCTCTATCTGATTCATATACCAAAGCATATCATCATTTTGAATCCCCATTGCATATAATAACATCAGACTACTTTCGGCAGCCGTGTTTTTATGACTGTCCCCGAAGTTTATATTATAAAGCATACCTGTACGTGGATAACAGATATGTACAAAAAAATCTGATAACTTCTCCAGTTGGGGTATCTCTATTGCTTTATCTTCCTTGTGAGTATTCATCCAAGCTAAGCGGAATAATAAAGCCTCTTGAATCCCGTAGTTTGCATAGTTCAGACATTCATACATTCCACCGGCCTCATCAAAGGTCTTTGGCTTTTGATGAAGCACATCTCCTGCAAACTCAAACCATTCGGGAAGGACTTCGTTGATAATCTTTACAGCATCTCTTGCTTCTTCCAATTCATTCTGTAAGCTTAGTGCAAGTAGACCACCCATACACGTACAAGAAGTCCACCAGTTGTGCCCCATTGAGTTTAGTGAATGAATACGTGTTGGCTCCAAGATCCAGTCACCTAATAGCGGGTCCATTGCCAGACGTTTTAATCCGTGAGCTATTTTTCTTCTTTCAGATTGAGAAAGTTCTTGATAGATGGCGTCATAAGCTATTGCTGCATAAAAAGCTTTATGTGCAATCTCAAGGTCGGCGTTCCAGGCTGGGGTACGAGCCATCATTTCTTGATTGCCCCAAGTTTCGTCCTCAGTGACATCCTGCAAAATCTCTTTTATTTTATCAGCATACTTCTTTTCATCCGTCATTAGAAATGAGAGTGCTAAATAGTCTATCTTATTCAATTGAGTTTTCTGCAATAGGTTATCGGCAGTTTTCCTGATTGAATTCCAAGCTTCAGACATTCGTGTATCCTGTCTGACACTTATTTTTGCCTGCTCAATTCGTTGAGGGGTATAAAGTAAGGCTGGATGCTTTATTTTTTCTGCATGGATAAAAAGTAAATATAAAGCTGCTGAAAGACATAAAAGAATTCGTTTCATATTACATTTTGCATAAATTGGTTCCTTATTTAAATGAAATACGAATGAAACGTCTATCTCGCTTAATCATTTGTGTTTTTTCGAAAATTATAATGTATACCCTTGTTGTATTGATGTTTAATCTCTATTTTTGTCTGGCAAATTAGGCTGGCTTATGAAAAATACAAAGCGTACAAGCATTATCACACTCGTTCTCCTGCTAAGCATTTTTAAGGTATACTCACAATATATGTTTCGGCATTGGGATGTGGTTGATGGGATGTCGGATAATCAAATACGATATTTTACAATGGCACCGGATGGTCGTATGGTCATTCGAACAGCTTCTATTTTAAACATCTACAATGGTGCTACATTCGAACATTTTTATCACGATAGGCGGAAAATCTATAAATGGGATTTCAACCGGAATCAAATATTTAAAGATTATCACGATGCTTACGGACGGATATGGATGAAATCTCCGGGATATTTGTTATTATTCGATTTGAATACCAATCAGTTTATTTATGATATTGATTCCGAATTACGCCGGATGGGAGTAAGTGGAAAATTGAAGAATTTGTTTATTGATGAGAGCAAGAACTATTGGTTTCTTACCGAAGATAATACATTCTATTTTTTTGATATATCCGCAGGAGAATTACAGATAATCGAAAAGGGGAACAGTGACTTTACATATCGGCACGGTATTCCGTACGAGTTAGCTCAATATAAGAATACTTATTATATCGTATATTCGAGCGGGCTGATTCGTCGTTGGGACAAAACCTTGCGAGATTACACCGGGCAGGATACTTTTTTTGTAGGACGTATCTCTGAAGCTACAGACCGGTTAAAAATACAATCTACCTCCGATGGGAATCTATGGCTGATGTATAATCAGGCTGTTTGCTATCGTGATAAAACTGATAAAGGTTGGCAAGAGATAAGCACCATTAAAGGTATGTCCAACTTCTTTACCTGTATGGATTTGGACAAGCAAGGAAACGCATGGGTCGGTTCTTCGTGGTCTGGATTGCGGAAAATTGAAAACTCTACACATAGAATTGAAACAATGCCCGGATTGAAATTAGGTGACGGCAGTGTGTTAAGTAATGACATACAGTGCATCTTTGCCGATAATAATGACGGAATTTGGGTAGGCACTTTGTGGCAAGGTATCTGTTACTATAATCCGAGTATGTATAAGTTCAAGCTAATTCAGACTGTTCAGAATAAAACAATGATTACCAACGAATCGGTGCGTTGTTTGTTGGAAGACGAAGACGGAACGATACTCATTGGTACTACTGCATACGGATTGATGCGTTACTCTCCTTCTACGGGAGAAGTCAGCAGGGCATTCAAAGATATTCTGTCCGGTGATCTTTGTCTGACTCTTTATAGAGACAGTAAAAAGAGATTGTGGGTTGGAACGTATTTGAATGGATTTTGCTGCATAGATGGAAAAAATGTGAGATATTACAATAAACAATTAGTTAATACAGAGTTATTCCCGGAGCAGAATATCTCCCGAGCAGTTTATGAAGATCCGGATGGGCGTTACTGGGTCAGTGTCAGTAATGAAGGAGTAGGTGAGCTAGACACCTCAACGGGAAAAATACGATTGTTGCGGGATAAACATCCGAAGATTAGCTTTCATAAACGCGATTATGGTTTTTATCCTGTCAGCAATTCTACTTTTGCGGTGTTTGGGGAAAATGGTATTTACTACTATGATACTCATAAAGATAAAATCTTTGTTCCTGAAATAGACGATCCGGATAATCCTAAATTTATGGGGCCTCAGGTAAGCTATAATTGTGTGTACAAAGATAGCCATTCGCTAGAATGGTTTGGGACGGATATTGGAATTCGTGTATGGGACGAACAAAAGAAGAAAGCTCATACGATAACTACAGAGACCGGATTGGCTAACAATTCTATATCGTCAATCATTGAGGATGATAGCGGTATTTATTGGGTATCAACGGTAAGTGGTATCTCACGAATTGAATTAAAAGAGACTTCTGAAGGATATGATTTTCTCATAGTCAACTTCAGTTCAGAAGACGGATTGCAGGGAGGAAAGTTCTATGAGAATTCATCGTTAAAAACCCGTGATGGAGAACTGTATTTTGGCGGTCATCATGGCATTAATTCGTTTCAACCTCAAAAGATTTATTATAATCATGTCCACAATAAACCTATATTCACTGCATTCCGTCTGTTCAATTCTCCTGTTAAGGAACACACAGAATATAAAGGGCGTGTTATTCTTGAATATCCGATAAATAATACTCGTGAGATTCATTTGAAGTATAATGAGAACTTTGTTACTTTCGAATTTGCCGGGCTTAACTATGTGAATACTTTGCAAACCTACTATAGGTATAAACTCGAGAATTTTGATCCGGACTGGAATGAAATAAAGACCAATGGTCTGGGAGTGGCTACCTATACCGGTTTACATCCGGGGAAATATAAATTAGTGGTATACACAGCCAATAATGACAGAAGTTGGGGAGAACAGGCCGCAGAAATGACTATTGTCGTTTCTCCGCCTTTTTGGGCAACTGTTCCTGCTTACATATTTTACATATTGATTGCAGGTGGAGTCATCTATTTGTTTTTAAAAGCTTATAGGAAGAAAAAACTTAAAAAGCAGTTCGAACAAGAGGCATTGAAACGTGAACAGCAGAAAGAAGAGCTTAATCAGATGAAGTTCCGCTTTTTCACCAATATCAGTCACGAATTCCGTACTCCGCTTACTTTGATAATGACGCCTTTAGGTATCCTTATTCAACAAGCGGAGAATCCAATGAAGGACAAATTGAAGTCAATCTATAACCATGCCGGTAATTTGTTGGAGTTGATTAATCAACTGCTTGATTTTCGGAAACTGGAGATGGGAGGTGAAAGTCTGAAATTACATCAGGCTGACATCGTAGAGTTTGTGCGGTACATTGGTTCAGGGTTTAAAGAACTGGCGACAAATCGATCTATAAAGTTTTCGATAGAGAGTGAATGTCCTGGCATGAATATCTGGTTTGATGATACGAAAATGCAACGGATTCTGAATAATATTTATTCCAATGCATTTAAATTCACTCCTGATGGAGGGCTTATCTCAACGATTGTAGCGACGGAGAAAAAAGATGAAAAGATATTCGTAAGAATCGAAATATCCGATACAGGATGTGGAATCAGTGAAAAAGACTTGAATGTGATATTTGACCGCTTTTATCAGTCGGAGCCAATTCCTGGTGTGACAGGTTCCGGTATTGGTTTGCATATGGTCAAAGAATATGTCTCTTTGCATAACGGAAAGATAGAAGTGCATAGCAAAATAGGAGTAGGAACAACATTTTTGATATATATTCCATCCGACTTGAAAGGAGACGACAGTGAATCCAAAGTTCCGGCTATGTCTCCCGATGTGGAAGAAAAGGTGGTATATTCGGACAGGAAAACTATTTTGATAGTGGAAGACAATGTAGAATTCCGTCGTTTTTTGGTGGAACAATTGATAGGTCAATTTAATATTCTGGAGGCTGGAGACGGAGCCGAAGGCGAAGAAGTTGCCATACATAAGTCGCCGGACCTGATAATATCCGATATGATGATGCCGAAAGTGGATGGTCTGGAAATGTGTGTCCGGATTAAAAACAATATTCAGACCTCACATATCCCGATTATCTTGCTCACGGCACGTATTTCAGACGAAGCTCGGATAGAAAGTTATAAAGCTGGTGCTGATTCTTATATATCGAAACCTTTCAATTATGACATATTACTGACGCGTATTAATATGCTTTTAGAACAGCAGGAAAAGCGTAAGGAAATATTTCATAAAGAAATAGAAATCTCTCCTCAGAATATCACTATTACTTCTTTAGATGAAGAATTTGTGGAGAAAGCCTTACGGTTGGTGGAAGAGAATATGGAAAATCCGGAGTTCTCGGTTAATAACTTGTGTGATGACTTGGGGATGAGTCGTAGTCAGCTATACCGTAAATTTGAGTCCATTACAGGATTGACACCGAATGATTTTATTCGTTCTGTCCGATTGAAACGAGCTGCCCAGTTGCTTCGGGGCAGTTCATATAATATTTCGGAGATTTCGGACAGGGTCGGATTCAATTCCATTAAATATTTCAATAAATACTTTAAAGAAGAGTTCGGATTCACTCCGACGCAATATCGTTCGAATGGTAGTGGAGAGACTAAATAAAAAGTCTCTCCATTCCCATTTATATACTGAAAATGCCCTAAAAAGGGTATAATGAGACAAACTAACCTAATAATCGGGACAAATTATCTCAATGGTGTCGATTGGATTCGTCTATTTTTGCAGTGTGATTAAAAATAACTATGAACTGCAAAATGATGGAACCATGAAGAATATTCTATCTAAAAGAACATTTATTGTATTACCACTATTTCTTTTTTCACTTCATCCGCTTTGGGGACAGAAAAGTAACTTTAAAAATGACATTTGTATTCCGGGCAAACTGTATATGCTTTCGGATATAAGGAATGATGTTTTTGTCGAAGCACTAATTAAAAGATGGAGACCTTACAATGACTTTGTGAGATTTTCGGGTGACTGTGTTTATTCGAGAAAACTGAATCGTGTAGCTTCTGTCGATACTCCTGTGGATGGATCGAATATGAAAATCGAATTGGTCAATTCGGATGAGTTTGAAATAATAAAAGAAAAAGCAATTTCTATATGCGTAGGGAAAAAAGGAATAGGAACTCAGGAAGTTACTGTTCAGATACTGGGGGACAGTTTTGTCAACGGAGCTTTTTTCAGGGACGCGTTGCTGTCGAAGAATTATATTCCTGGTATAAAACTGGTCGGACTAAGGAATATAAAGAATGAAGAAGGACAGTATGATGAAGGGCGGGGTGGATGGACAGTGAAGAAATACTTCGAGATTCCTAAAGGAGAGATGACATCATATCATGGATATATGCAACCTGTGGGTGAATATAGATATTGGGGGAGTTGTGAGTTTTGGAAAAACTGTTATAAGGTGATTAATGGTGAACTGACAGATACTGAAATAGTCTATAACTGTGGGAGATACGATCAATGCATAACTAAATTCGATAAGGAGACAGGTTATTTGGCAGCTCCGAAGAAAAACGATTTAATGTATGATAATGCACGTGGAAGCTACATGGTTTATACAGAAAAGAAGTGGAAGAATGTTGAGGTTGATGAGAGAAAATGGGCTTTCAATTATAGAAAATATCTGGATATGTGGAATCTTGATGCACCTAAGTTCTTTGCACAGATGTTGGGGCTCAATGATTATCGCGACAGTTTGACGGCCGATTATCGGGAATGGAATAAAAAGATTGCCGAGATGAAAGAGTCATATTACAAAGCTGTGCCCGATGGTAAATTTATAATTCTGATCCCGTGTACAACCTGTGGTTCGCTCAACAATATCAGAGGAGATTTTACGTTACGGCAGAATGCAGCCATGTGGCAACTGCGAAAAAATATCATTGATACATTTGATGGTAGGGAAAGTGAAGGATACTATGTCGTTGACATAGGCATTACCATTGATAATGAAAAAGGGTACAACCGGAATCGTGACGGAATACAGACCGGAAATCCCCATCCATATCCTAATTATCCGACAATGGGAATTCCTCTTGCTGCCTTTATTCAATATTATAGAGAACTTTAAAATAACAATGATGGCTAATACTTTTGATGATATCATAACTTGCTCTTATAAAGAGTATCACCAGATAATTCTCAATTACATAACCTATCGCATCACTCATCGTTGTGAGGCAGAAGATTTGGCTCAAGATGTATTTGTACGTTTATTGGATTATAAACAAATGCTTCGTCCGGATACTGTAAAGTATTTCTTGTTTACCATTGCCCGTAACATCGTAACCGATTATTTACGCAGATACTACAAAAAACAAGAAGTGAATAATTATATCTATGATATGATCCCTTCTTTTACTAATGAAACAGAAGAGAAGATTATTGCCGATGACTTGTGTAAGACAGAACAACGGATACTTGCTGCCTTTTCTGTACAACGGCGTACGGTGTATGCGTTGAGCCGTTATGAAGAAAAAGATACGGAAGAGATAGCCAATATGTTGAATCTTAGTCAGCGTACGGTAGATTATCATTTATTTTTAGGACGTCGTGACATGCGCCGATATATGAAGAATTGCATTTAATATGAACTGAATCAATAAATAGAAGTGAAGCCTATGAAGAAAAAAAGCAGAAAAAGTAAAATGACGGGATGTCTGCACATCTTGCCGAGTCTTGAGAATAAAAATAATAATGTAAAAACCTCAGATTTAATTTCATGAAACTCCGAAAGAAAATGCTATGTATGGTAAAGCAGGTGAAGAAGATAACAATCTTTGCTTGTTTGGTGTGTGTGGTGTATCCCGTTGCTGGGATACAAGCGGCTGTCGGTGAACAGCAGTCGGTAGCACAAACCCTGAAGAAAATTAAAGGAAAAGTGATTGACGTGTTAGGTGAGCCGCTTATCGGCGTCAATGTGAGTGTAGTCGGACAAACGGGTGGTACGATTACCGACATTGATGGCAACTATTCGCTAGATGTTCCTGCGGGTACTAAATTGAAATTTAGTTATATCGGTTACGAAGACCAAATAATTGATGCAGGTGTAAAAGCGGTACTAAATGTGACAATGAAGGAGAGTACTGAAGTGCTCGAAGAAGTGGTAGTTGTAGGATATGGCGCACAGAAGAAAGAAACACTAACAGGTGCGGTGACCGTAGTTAGTGACAAGATGTTAAAGGATAAGGGAGCTCTCTCTAATCCTGCACAGGCTTTGCAAGGACAAGTGCCGGGAGTCATTATAACCCGTAACTCGGCTGCTCCGGGAGATGAGAGCTGGAATATGAAATTACGTGGTTCATTCTCGAAGAATAATTCAGCTCCGTTGGTGATTATTGATGGTGTGGAGTCTGACGATTTTTCCCAATTAAATCCGGGTGATATAGAGTCCATCAATTTCCTTAAAGACGCTTCTGCAGCTATCTATGGTAGTAAAGCTGCCGGAGGTGTTGTTCTGGTACAGACTAAAAAGGCCAAAGAAGGTAAGGTAAAGGTGGAATATAGTGGTTCGGTAACTGCTAAATTCGTAGGGTTGCAGCCTACACTGATGACATTGGATGAGTGGTGTGATGCTATGGAACAAGCTCGTTTGAATGATAACAAAAAGCTGGCAGACGATCAATGGCTGCAATACGTAGCTTTGGCTCGTCAGAATAAGGGACATTATATTAATGTGGAGCAGTCGGGTAATCCTTTCCCGGATTCTTTCCAAGGTTTATACGACTTCGTCTTTTTTGATACCGATTGGCAAGATATCATGTGGGGGACAGCAGCTTCCACTTCACATGAACTGAGCGTATCGGGTGGTAACGAAAGGTCTGTCTTCCGTCTTTCCGGACGATATATGTATGATGATAGTAATTTGAAATGGGGTAACAATAAGAATCAACGTTATAATTTTCGTTTGAGTAATACATTCCATCTTACAAAGAACTTTGATCTTGAGTCTATCATTTTCTATTATCGTCAGGATCAAGTGTCACCGACGCAAATTGGAGAAGCTTTGACAGCCGGAACGCAACAACCGGGTTTTCCTTCTTCCACGATGGATGGGAAACCTTATGCGTGGGGTAACTGGGCTACGCCCAACTGGCGTTGTGAATTGGGAGGAGACAACAAACTCAACACTTCCGGTATCAATATCAGTGAGACATTTAAATATCGTTTTGACGAGCATTTTGATGCAGTAGCCACTTTGGGGTATAACACCTCTACTGCCATTCGGGACGTGAAAAACCAAACAGTAGATTATTATGACTACACTGGTACAAAACGGGAAACGCGTGTGGAACCCAGGCAAGAGGATACTTATTATATTAAAACAACTGCACGAACCAATCTGTATACGTTAAATTTCTATTTGAACTGGAAGCGGACATTCGGTAGTCATAATCTCGGAATGATGCTTGGTACGCAATATAGCATGAAAGAATATGATTATACTGCAACTAAGGCTTTGAATATTTTACCTTCACTGAATATTATCAACGGAATAGGAGAGATAACATTACGCAACACAAAGAATGAAGGACCTTCCAGATATCAGGAAGCATTGCTTTCTTATTTTGCACGTTTGAACTATAACTATAAATCCAAATACTTGCTTGAAGGAAATTTCCGTTATGACGGTTCTTCTAAATTTCAGCCGGAGAATCGTTGGGCTTTCTTTGGAGGTGTATCCGGAGGATGGCGTATCAGTGAAGAAGAGTTTGTGAAAGGGCTGGGTGTTTTCGATGATTTGAAACTACGTCTTTCTTATGGTACAGTGGGTAATCAGGGAGGTATTGATCGATACGATGGTGTGCAGCTATACGATTTCAAACAGAATGGAGGTGCATTAGTGGGGAGTGGTTTACTTTCCTATGTGGATACAAACGGTAAGCTGTTGAGTACAGACCGTACATGGGAAGTCATCAAGAACTACAATATCGGTTTGGATTTCGGTTTCCTGGATAATCGACTGACAGGTACTGCCGAACTTTTTTGGAAGAAGTGTAACAATATGTTGATTGATGTCACCTATCCTGGAACATTGGGGGATAAAGCTCCTACCGCTAATAGAGGTAGTTTTAAGGCAAACGGTTGGGAAGGCACGATTAACTGGTCGGATAAAATAGGAGAAATTTCCTATCATCTGGGGGGGACTTTCACCTATACCACTAACAAATTGGTAGATAATGGGGGTGACGCTGTGATTAAATCCGGTGTAGTTTCAAATCGTGAAGGCTATCCGTTGAATTCCGTGTTCGGTTTGAAATATTGCGGTAAGATACAAACGCAAGATCAGTTGGATAAATATATTAATCAATATGCCAATGGCAATAACAATATTGCTATGCCTGGTAACTTGCGTTTGGGAGATAATATGTATGAAGATGTCAATAAAGATGGTAAATTGACAGAAGCTGACTATGTATATTTGGGAACTGACGATCCGAAGGTGTCTTTCTCTTTTAATGCCGGATTATCGTGGAAAGGCTTCGATGTCTCGGTTATTTTCCAAGGAGCCGGTAAACGCACAGTATGGCGTGGTGGCGAAAATAATCACCAGGGAAAGAATGACAATTGGCGGATACCGATGATGTCTTGGTATAATAATTCAACGAATCAGTCGGTTGGTAATGTATGGTCGGCAGAAACGCCGAACGCCCATTATCCCACTTACACACATCAGACACAGATCAATCTGTATAACTATATTTGTTCTTCCTGGTCAGTGGAAGATGGTGCTTATCTTCGTCTGAAGAATGTTACGTTAGGCTACACGTTTCCGGCAAATGTGCTTTCGAAGACTAAATTCATAAGCTATGCCCGTATTTATGTATCGGGAGCTGATTTGTGGGAGAATAGTAAAATCAAGGATGGATGGGATCCGGAAGCGTCGCGCAAAGTAGAGACATTTGGCCGCTATCCTTTTACGAGAAACCTGACGGTAGGATTAAACTTGACCTTTTAAATATTAAATAGTATGAGATTAAATAAAATAAAAAATCTGTTTGTCGTTTTAACCTTGGGACTGTCCACACACTCTTGCCTTGATCTCGAGCCGCAAGAACAGTTGGCGGAAACGAACTACTGGAACACACCGGATGACTATATGCTATTTGCCAATCAATTCTATGGCTGGACACGTCACTTTTCAGGAGCAATGGAATATAAGTCGACAAAACCGGTACATTCTGATTATACTTCAGATCTGTTTACCAATAAAGATGAACGTAATTTATTTAGCAATGGAAGCAATGCTGTACAGCCTGCGGATGCTAACTATACCAGCAATTACTCGCACATCCGCCGTACGAATTTGTTATTGAAAAATGCAGAGTCATATGCCACTCCGAGTGACATAGCCCAGTATGTGGGTGAAGCAAAATTCTTTCGTGCTTATTCTTATTTCGATTTATTGCAACTATATGGCAATGCTATTTTGGTGAAGGAACCTATGGAGGTAACTGATGCGCGAATGTATGTCAAGCAGAATGATCGTAGTGAAGTGGCTGATTTCATCATTAAAGATTTGAAAGAAGCCGTTCCTCTGTTACCGAAGTTCTCCGAAATACAAGAGTATGGGCGCATAAGTCGGGAAGGATGTCAGGCATTCTTGTCACGAGTGGCGTTGTACGAAGGTACCTGGCAAAAAAGTCGTGGTAACGTAGAACGTGGAAAAGAACTGCTGGATATTGCGGCGAAAGCTGCCAAAGACGTGATCGATAGCAAAACATTCAGTTTGTTCAAACCGGAAGCATTGGGTGACAGTGCACAGAAATATATGTTCATCTTGGAGGATGCGAAGTCTAATCCTGCCGGATTACAGAAAAGTGCTAATAAAGAATATATATTTGCTCGGCGCTTTGATGAAATATTGGCACCTATCAACTGGAATATTACACAAAGTTCATTATATAATGCAATATGGATTAGTCGTAAATTCGCCAATATGTATCTTTGTCAAAATGGACTTCCCATCACTTATGGAGGAAAAACAAACCCTCAATTCAAAGGGTATATGAAAATAGATGATGAATTTCAGGATCGTGACAATCGTATGCGTTATACAATGATGCGTCCTCACGATAACTTTTGGAACAATCAGAAACCACGTACTTCTTGGGATGGAAAGGATAAGAACCCATATATATCTAATTTTGTGCCGAAGACGGGGACCGGATATCACAATCAGAAATGGGCAACAGAGCGTAAGGTGGAAGATAAAAAAGAAGGTTATGATTTTCCTATAATCCGTTATGCTGAAGTTTTGTTGAATTATGCAGAGGCAGTGTATGAACGGGACGACAAGATCTCGAATACTGACCTGAATATTTCCTTGAATTTGGTGCGTCTCCGTGTTAATCCGGCTATGACTCCATTGACTAATGAACTGATTACCCAAAATGCGGGTATGGATATGCGGACAGAAATCCGCCGTGAGCGTACCATTGAACTATTCAATGAAGGCTTCCGCTTAGATGACCTGAAACGTTGGAAGACAGCAGAAACAGAAATGCCGATGGATATTGTAGGAATTCAGTGGAAAGGTACGGAGTATGAAAAAGTGTGGGCGAATTGTCCTTATGAGACCAATGCTGAAGGTTGTATCATTATTGAAAAGGGGCGTAAATGGGAAGAAAAGAACTATCTGTTCCCGTTGCCGAGTGACCAGTTGCAGTTGAATCCTAATTTGCAACAGAATCCCGGATGGGAATAATAATAAAAACAAATAATTGTAAGTGACATGAAAAACAGATATTCATTGTTTAAGAAAGGATATTGGGAGGCTGGTGTATTACTTGGCTTATGTCTGTTAATAGCTTCCTGCGGAGAGAAGGAATTTACTACTGACATGCCCGAGAACAAGTTGATTACAGCTATTTCATTGGAAGTGAGTAGTGAACTGCCTGTGCAGTTGGGAACAGATACAACTATTGTCTATCATATTACTCCCGAAAATGCGGATCATACAGAGTTGAAGTGGACGACTACTAACGAATTGGTAGCTACAGTATCACAAGATGGAACGATTTCTGCTAAATCGTTGGGAAAAACGATGATTACCGTAACTCCATCGGTAGGATTTGGAACAGCATCCACTGTACGGACTATCGAGGTAACAGTGATTCCGGAAGTAATCAAGACTACCGGGATTCAGTTTACAAACATTGAGGAAGGAGTTTACGAAACTGATAAATTACAGTTGAAATATGATATATTGCCTGCTGACCATACTTATTCTTATTTGACTTGGGCAAGTAGCAATGAAAATATTGCGACGGTAGATAAGAATGGAGTAGTGACGGGGATAAAAGCCGGAGATGTGACTATCTATGCATATACGCACGATGGCAGTAATGTAAGAGGAGAATGTTCATTGAAAGTGATGAAATATGAACCTGCGACGAATGTTGAGATTGTTCCTCATACGGATGTTCTCTACTGGAAACAGCAACTTGATTTAGACTTTACGCTAACACCGGAAGTAGCTACTGTAAATTCTGTGGAATGGACATCAAGCGATGAGAAGGTATTGACTGTGGAAGGAGGAAAAGTGAAAGCCATGGGCTTCGGAGCAGCCACTGTTACTGCCACTTGTATAGAGACTGGCAATAAATCGACTATCGACTTGACTGTAGCCTCAGGTTTTTATGTATGGGATGCCACAACAGACTTTGAGGGATGGGCTATCAATAGTAATATTGGCTCTATGGAGCGTAAAGACGGAAAACTGGTTATGACCGTGACTGCTGATAATAATAAGCGCGTGTATATGCAAAGAGTCTATAGTACGGTAGCTAATCAGATGGATATGAATTTTAAAGATTATCCGGTGATTGCCATGAAATGCACAGATATACCATCGGGTGCACAATATACTCTTAATCTTGCTAACTTGGGAAATACCGTAAATATCGCACCGGCTATGAAAGTTGAGAAATTGTCAGATGGTACACAACTGGTTTATTATGACGCATCTTCCTTAGCACAGTTTACCAATACAGAAGGGGTTGTTCCGATTAGAGCCTTTATGTTCAAGATATTAAAAGTCGATATTCCTTCATTCTCGGCAGACTGGATACGTACATTTAAGAGTGTAGAAGAAATGATGACGTTTTCAGAGGTTGAGGCTGGGAAATAATATGGACTTATATTCACCTTATAGTTAAATGATTATGAAGATAGATTATATAAAGAATCAGATAAAGGTAGCAGGCATGGTGATTGCCTGCACCTCACTATGCTCATGTAACAGTGAAATAGAAGATGGGACGACCGATATAGATAGTTGGCCGTTGCCTCGCATAGAAGTGACCTACCCTACGGAATTTGAACACCCGGGTGTTGTTTTTACTGTAGAAGACATCGAGCGTTTTCGTAAGATTGCTACCCAACAGATACAACCACAATATGCGGGTTATGAATTATTGAGCGCGGATAAACTCTCTCAAAGTACATATATAATGAATGGTCCTTATGATGAAATTTATGCCGGTGAAGATGCTTCTCATCCGAACATCATGAATCAATTTGGAAACGATTTTGCGGCTGCTTGTCAGAATGCCATTATGTTTGCTGCTACACAACAAAAAGGCTATGCTGATAAGTCAATGGAGATAATACGTGGCTATTCCGCCAGCCTTAAAAAGCCTGTCTATAGTGCGAGACAAGCCGGTTTGGATCATGTATTGATGGTGGGTAACTTATGCATAAAACTAGTTTATGCTGTTGAACTTATGCGATATCTTGATGGTTCCGGGATGACGAATGAGGACTTTCAGGGAGCATGTGATATGTTTAAGCGGTGTTTTATTCCCGTATTAGATGATTTCTTCTCTATCACAGAGCCTAAGAATAAGGCAGTCGGTAACTTTGGCGCATCTGCCATTAACTGTTACATGGCCATGGCGATTGTATTGGATGATATGGAAATGTATAAGAAAGCTATAGATATTTATCTTTACGGATATGAAAATGGTTCTATACGTTATTATATAGATGGAGAAACTGGACAATGTCAGGAAAGTGGTCGTGACCAAACACATGCACAGTTGGGATTAGGTATGATGTCCATGCTTTGTGAGACGGCCTGGAAACAAGGTACTGATCTCTACGGTGTGTTAGACAACCGCTTGCTGAAAGGCTATGAATATACAGCTAAATATAATTTAGGGTATGATGTGCCATTCAAGTATATGCCGGAACTCACCGGGAAGTATAATTGGTATGAAATAGACGAAGTAGACAAGAAAGAGGTAGCCAGTGGTCAGAGACCTGAATCAAGACGTGGTAAATTTGCTCCTGTCTATGAGCGGGTGTACAATCATTATGCGACACGTTTAGGATTGGGAATGCCTTATGTGAAAGAAGTCTTAGAAACAAAGGTTCGTCCTGAAAACGCCGGTACTGATATTGCTCATTTGGGGTATGGGACTTTTCTGTATTGTAGCGAAGGTTTTGAATAGTAGTTTATGAAAAGACTGTTTTTTATATTCATTTCTTTCTGCATGGCGGCGGCTCTGTCCGCCCAATTGCAGGAAAGAATGGTTAAAGTGAATGTTGTACCTGATCATGTCGATTGGAAGTACGAACTGGGTGAGAAGGTGAAATTCAACGTTGTGGTGACAAAGAATCGTGTACCTCAAGAAAATGTGACTGTATGGTATGAAGTTGCTCAGGATATGATGCATCCATTACTCAAAGATACCATTGTCTTGGAAAATGGTGTGCTGACATTGGATGCCGGAACCATGAAAACTCCTGGCTTTTTGCGTTGTCGTGTCTGGACAAAATATGACGGTAGAACTGTTGAAGGACGGGCTACGGCTGCCTTTGAACCTGAGAAGATAAAACCGACAGCTGTTTTGCCAAACGATTTCAATACTTTCTGGGAAAGTGCCAAACAGGAGAATGTTCGAATTCCTATGAATGTGAAATTGCGTTTACTGCCCGAACGTTGTACCGAGAAGGTGAATGTTTATGAATGGAATGTACAGAACTACCGTTTGAACAGCCGGGTATATGGTATTCTTTGTGTGCCGGTAAAGCCCGGAAAGTATCCTGCTTTATTGCGGGTACCGGGAGCGGGAGTACGGGGATATGCCGGTGCGATTGTAGAAGCGGAAAAAGGTATGATTACGTTGGAGATTGGCATCCATGGTATTCCGGTAACATTAGAACCGTCCGTTTATGCTAGTTTGAGCCAGGGAGGACTTTATCGATATCAATATCAGAATTGGGACAATCGTGATGAAGTTTATTATAAACGCGTCTATATGGGATTT
>USSR01000069.1 GCA_900557355.1 uncultured Bacteroides sp. | reverse complement strand
TTCTGCATTCATTAAAGATAATGGATCGCACACTATGTATCCAGTCAGCCATGATTCTATAATTTATATCATATTTTTCATTATTAAATAGCTCGCGGTGTATGAAGCAAGCTTGATGGTGTAAGGAGCTTGTTAGGAAAAACATTATGTCGGCCTTATCTGGTGATTTTCCTATCTTTCTTTTTCTTTTGCCAACCATTTCTATATCTCCATAAATATATTCCGTTCCATCAAATGGAATTTTTTGAAGAATATTTTCAATTAAACAGTCACCTGAATTTAAAAAATATAAGTACTCTCCATTGGCATGTTTTAAGCCTTTATTCATCCCGTCATAGATACCTCTGTCAGGTTCCGAACTCCAATAAGTGAGATGAGAGGTTTCTTTTTCATACTTTGTGATGGTCTCTTTGCTGCCATCTGTTGAGGCAGCATCTATGATGATGTGTTCATAAGAACTAAATGTTTGATTTTTGAGGCTTTCCAATGTTTGAATTAGGCCTATATTGTTGTTGTAATTGACGGTAATGATACTTAAAGTTACTTGCTCCATTTTTTTTATGTTGTTCTAGGGTTTATTTTGTATTCAATGCCTTTAGATATGTCTTTTGGGTTAGTATTGTTGCTTTTTCCCATGAATAGAGTTTAAGGCGTTCTGTACCTTTCATAATGAGTTCTGTGCGTTTTTTATCATTATATATGATATCTTTGATGCTTTCAAGTATGGATGTTTCAGAATAAGGATCAAAATAGGCTCCTGCATTTCCTGCTATTTCGGGAAAGCAACTTGAATTACTTAGGGCAACGGGGCAATGGCAGGCATATGCTTCTAAAATAGGTATGCCAAATCCTTCATATAATGAAGGAAATACAAAAAGTCTTGCTCGACTGTATAACTCGGAAAGGATCTTGTCAGTAGCTTTAATTTGTATTACTTTGTTTGAAATATTAAGTTTGTCAAGAAATGCTTTCTCTGATTGTTTGAATGGCAGACCTGTGCATACTAAAAATAAATTTTTATCTTTAGCGCTTAATTCAGCAAAGGCTTTGACTAAACGATTGAAGTTCTTGTAGGGGGTTCGATCTCCAACAAAAAGTAGGAAAGTGTTAGGCAATTCTAAACATTGTTTCCCGGTGGAAGGTTTCATGCTAGTGCTATGATAGATTACATCTATTTTTTCAGGAGCAATATGTAATAGATCGATGATGTCTTTCTTTGTATTTTCACTTATAGCTATGATACGACTTGCGTGGGTGATTACTTCTTTTTTTTGTGCAATGATTTCAGAAACATTGTAGAAAGATGAAGGGAATTTCTCATGGATCATGTCATGTACGGTAATGATATAAGGGTTCTTTCCGATATATTTTAGGAAATATGGGTCATAGTAAGTTGGATGGAAAAGGTAGTTATTATTTTCCTGTAAAAGTTTTTCGCTTAATTCTTTGTTCTTATTGTGGAATAAGTTTCGGTAATGCTTGAAGATAAACCTGGGAAGTGGAATACGATGTTTTCCTAGTTTATAAGTTGTTAAGTAATAGTTGATGGAATATCGAACCGCAATATCTTTTTCAATACTTAATCTTCGTAATATTTCGCAAAAATAACGTGATATGCCTCCAAATCGTTGAAGGTCAAAGATTTGGTTGTCATATAGAACGAATGGTTGTGTATTTTTACTCATACTGAATATTTGTTTTTTACATTATCTACAAAAAAGTGTGAATTTTATTCTGGATTACTTTAGATTATTGGTTAGATTTAGTTTTTATTTGTGTGGGCTTACTATTAATTTTTATTTTCAATATGGGTAGTATGCCAAATAAATAAAACTTTCGTTTATTATCATGTCTAACTATTTTCATGACACGTATGGTGTTGAATAGATAATAATACGTTTTATTCCTTCGGTTCTTCCTATGTAATATTAGTGCTGGAATAGCTCCAAATAGGTAGAATTTTAGATTGTGTGGTATATCTATTCTCCCATAGGGTGATGTCTTCTCGATGAGTTGGTTTGTTAAGTATTCAGCACCAAATTCAGCCGGGACTTTGCTGATTAGATTTAATTGTTTGTCCAAAAGTGTTTCGTTGAAGAAATGTTGTTGCCATAATAAAAAACAGTCATAAGGTGTTAGATTTATATTTGTCCCTATGTGATTGAAAAAAGAAGTAGAATGGTCAATCCGTATTTGAGTTGAGTTTTCTCCAGAAAATCCACCTAGTCGATAGGTGAGAAAACAAAATGGAACATATGTATGCTTGTACTTTTTTGCATAGAGTCGGATCATTAGATCTGAATCTGCAGCAACGGGATATGAAGTATCGAAACCGTTTATGCTTTTTAATACTTCAGTTTTGACTAACATTGTTTGGTGGCAGTAATGTGTTCCTATAAGGAGCTTTGATATATCGCCTTTCCAAAAGTTTTTTTTCCCATTCTCTTGGAGTATCAGTGTGTCTGCAAAAGAATAGTCGGCCTCGCATTTCATTAAATATTCCATGCTAAACTCTATTCCTTGATTGTTGTGGAAATAATCATCAGAATTTAAAAAATTGATATATGTTCCATGGGCCTTAGCAATACCTTTGTTCATAGCATCGTATATTCCTTGGTCTGGCTCTGAATAGAGGGTAATCCATCCTTTTTCTACATATTCATTTAGCAATTTAACAGTTCCATCTGTTGAATCTCCGTCGATAATGATGTGCTCAATGTTGGGATACGTTTGTTGATGTACACTTTCTATACATTGTTTGATATAACTTTCTCGATGCTTTTCTATTAGATTATAGGTAATAGTTATTATACTAATTAGGGGCTTTCTTTGTTTTTTCTGTTCTATTTCGATCATTTTATTCACAATGATCTCAGTGCTCTTATTCCAATTGAACTGGCGTGCACGTGACAAACCTTCTTGTGAATTTAGTTTTCTTAGTTCTGGGTTATAATAATATGATTCGTAGGCTTCAATATGTTGACTTAAACTGTTATAATCAATCATTATTCCAGCATTTCCAACTACTTCTGGGAGAGATGAATTGTTTGATACGACTACTGGACAACCACATTGCATAGCCTCTAAGGGGGGCATTCCGAAACCTTCATATTGAGAAGTATAAACAAACCATTCAGCATTAGAAAAGAGGACTGCCAAATCTTCATCTGCCACATAGCCGGCTTGAATAATTCGATTTGCATATTTATGATAATTGGGAACCTCTTTTTCCAATCTTCCAACAAATACCTCCCATGTTCCTCCACCGAGAACGTATACTAAATCTTCTATCTTATTTTTCTCAATGAAAGAGATAAAAGCACCTACGGCACGAATCAGATTTTTCCGCTCTTCTAATGTACATAAAGAGAAAATATATTTTTTATCCAATGGAATTTTGTATTTTGTCTTTATATTATGGAGCTCTATACTATCTTTGTTCTGATAAAATCGGCTATCAGCAGCAAGTGGTATGACGGTGATTTTTTGTTCGTCAATTGCAGGAATATATTTGATGAAATCCTGTTTTGTGTATTTGGAAACTGCGAAATAAAAATCGTCCTTATTGATCCCTTTTACTAGTTCTTCAAACCATGAATTGATAGCAGAACCAAAATAATGTGGAAAGATGAGAGGGATGACATCATGGATAATTGTAAAGCATGTTATCTGTGGAAAGCGTTTTATATATTCAGGTGTGGTAAAAACGGTAGATAAAAAAGTAGTTATGTTAGATAAATCCTCTCCTTCGATGACTATCCGAGATTTTATGTCATGATTGAATTCTTTCTGGAAATATCTAATTGTCAGCTCCTTTGCCTCTTTCTGACAATAAATGTATAAGTCTACTCTGTTGTCAAGTAGTATGTGCTTGACAATATTGTAGGATACAAAAAAAATGCCAGTTCTCGTTGCGTCATTCTTTAAGCCATTCTCTAGAATCTTCGCATCGTATAAAACTGTAGGCTTTCCCATTGTTCTTGTTTTTTAATTAAATTGTTGATATCCAAACTTTTGTATAATTAGTATGTTATGCAAAGATATTTCTTTTTTCAATAGAATCAAAGCGCTTGTTTGATTATTGTGTATCTTGTGTTATTATATGAAGGAGATGATCAAAAGATGTGGTCGATTCAAGTTTTATGGTTATATGCTATACATGTATTATTTTATAATTATTCCAACGGTTTTTCGCGATAAAATGCAATTACAGTTGAGTTTCCTATGGTTATAGATTACTGCATTGAAATAAAGTTGAGGATTTCTTTGCTAATTATTTCTGTTGTTAGATAAGCATTAGAATAATTATTAATAAATTCTTCTAAAATGAAGATGTTTAATATAATGTGTTACCTTTGTCTTTGAAAAGTATAATTAATACTCTATAAATATATGCAAACAAAAACTATAGAAGTCATTGATTTGCCTAAGATTCTTGACAAACGGGGAAACTTGTCTATTGTCGAGGAATTTAAGAATGTTCCTTTCAAAATAGAAAGGGTATATTGGATATATGATGTGCCTGGCGGTGAGGTGCGCGGGGGACATGCATATAAAAAGAGTGAGGAATTTATTATTGCTCTTTCTGGTAGTTTTGATGTTATTCTTGATGACTCATATTGTGTGAAAAAATACACATTGAATCGTTCTTATTATGGAGTATATATTCCTAATAGGATTTGGAGGAGAATGGAGAATTTTTCAACAAATTCTTTAGCTTTGGTATTGTCATCCACTCCTTATGATCCGGATGATTATATTTTTGAGTATGAGGACTTCTTAAAATTAAAAAAAGAATCTGATGACAGTTTTTGATTGTTCTATTGTTGAATTGCCTAAATATGAAGACCGAGCGGGTAATTTGACGCCTGTATATGGTTCTATTAATATACCTTTTGATGTAAAGCGGGTTTTTTATTCATATGATATACCTGGTGGCGAAGCACGTGGTGCGCATGCCCATAAAGAATGTCATCAACTTTTGGTAGCTGCAAGTGGCAGTTTTGAAGTCGTTTTAGATGATGGAGTGAATAAAAGAACGCTCTTATTAAATAGACCTTTTTATGGATTGCATATTCCTCCTGGTGTTTGGGCCATGGAGCAAGGATTCTCATCGGGGTCTATTTGTTTAGTTTTAGCGTCTCATATTTACGAAGAAGATGATTATATTAGAGACTATGAGGAGTTTATCGAATATAAAGTAAAAAAATGATTTAAATTATGGAAGTAAGAGTTTGGGGATATTTGAAAGAATATGCTGAAAATAAAGAAGAGATATTGAAGGCTGTTGAGGAAGTTTTTGAATCAGGGCAACTGATATTAGGCGATAAAGTACGACTCTTTGAGAAATCTTATGCGGCATATTGCGGTGTAAATTATGGTATTGGGGTTGACAATGGTACAAATGCAATAATTCTTGCTCTTCATAGTTTGGGTATTGGTGAGGGGGATGAGGTAATTACTGTTGCAAATACTGCCATACCTACAGTCTCAGCTATTGTAACGGCAGGGGCTATTCCTGTTTTTGTGGATATTGATCCAGAAACGTATTTGATGGATATTTCAAAAATAGAAGCTGCAATAACTTCCAAAACAAGATGTATTTTGCCTGTACATTTGTATGGTCAATGTGTTGATATGGATCCTCTTATAGAAATTGCATGCCGTTATCACTTGTATATTATAGAAGATTGTGCACAGGCGCAAGGAGCATTATATAAGGGGAAAATGGCAGGTTGCTTATCTAATGTCTCTACCACTTCATTTTATCCTACTAAGGTATTGGGGGCATATGGGGATGGTGGAATGATATTGACTAATGATGAAGAAATTAATAAAAAGTTGAGACGTCTACGTTTTTATGGTGCTGAAAGAACTTATTATGCGCTAGAGCACGGTTACAATTCTCGGTTAGATGAAGTTCAAGCTGCTATTTTGTTGACAAAATTGCCTCGGATGGAGGGCTATGTGAATAGAAGGAATGAGATAGCCCAATTGTATGATGAAATGCTTCAGGGGACGGGGTTAGTTTTACCTAGAAAACTGGATTATAACAGACATTCTTACTATCTTTATGTTGTACGTCATCCTTCGAGAGATATTATAATTTCTAAACTTAAAGAGAGGCAGATCTTTCTGAATGTTAGCTACCCTTGGCCAATTCACACTATGAAGGCTTATTCATGTTTAGGATATAAAGATGGCGATTTGCCAGAAACTGAATTGGCTGCAAAAGAAATTTTTTCTTTACCGATGTACCCAACTTTGACTAACGAGGAGATTATATATGTATGTGAGCAAATGCAAGAAATAATGAGAAACTTAAAATAATATGATATGAACTATGCACCAATTATTCTTTTTACTTATTGTCGTCCTAGACATACAAAGCAAGCTGTAGAGGCTTTGTTGGAAAATTCAGAAGCTTCAGGTAGTGATTTGATTATTTACTCCGATGGTCCAAAGAATGAAAAAGCTATAGATGGCGTAAGTGATACGAGAAAGTATATTAGAACTATAAGTGGATTTAAAAGTATTCAAATAATAGAGCGACCTAAAAATTTCGGATTAGCTAATAGTATTATTGATGGGGTAACGTCTGTTATTAATAAGCATGGTAGGGCAATTGTTGTTGAGGATGATTTGATTGTATCTCGTTTCTTTTTGAAATATATGAATGAGGCCCTAGAAATTTATGAGAATACCCTTGAAGTTATTAGTATTCATGGATACATGTATCCAGTGACAGAAATTCTCCCCGAAAGCTTTTTTATAAAAAATGCAGATTGTTGGGGTTGGGCTACGTGGAAACGTGGATGGAAGCTTTTTAATGCCGATTCTAAAGCATTATTACAAGAAATAGAAACAAAGAAATTGTGTAAGAAATTCGATTTTAATGACTGCTATCCTTATGTAGCCATGTTAAAAGATCAAATTAGTGGGAAAGTGGATTCTTGGGCCATTCGATGGTATGCTTCTGCTTTAGTGAATAATAAATTGACTCTTTATCCGGGACGATCTTTAGTTTTTCAGAATGGCATGGATGGTGAAGGTGGTACACATTGTGGAGAGGATACCAATTATACTGTGGAAATATCAGAAACTCCTATTCAGTTGAGAAAATTGAAGGCAAAAGAAAATAAAAGAGCGCGTAGGGCGATAGCCAACTATTTTGTAACGTTATTACCAATAAGAAGAAAAGAAAAGAAAAGAAAGAGGTTCTGGAATTTTATTTTTATTCGTTAAATAGGTAGGCTTGCTTATGATGACATTTTGTACTTTATTTGATTCGACCTACATGTCTAGAGGGATGGCTATGTACAGATCTTTATGTAGGCAATGTGATAATTTTCACTTATATATTTTTGCATTTGATGATTGTTGCTATAACTTTTTCTCGTATAATAAGTTTAAGAATGTAACGGTTATCTCGTTGAGGGATCTTGAAGATCAAAAGCTTTTAATAGCGAAGGAAAATCGTTCTAGTGGTGAGTATTGTTGGACTTGTACGCCATCAACTGTGCTTTATGTTCTAGATCATTATGATGTGGATAGTTGTACCTATATTGATGCTGATCTTTATTTCTTTTCTTCTCCACAAATTCTTATAGATGAGGTAGGTGATGATTCTATAATGATTACAGAACATCGATATACGAAAAAATATGATCAGACTAAAACCTCTGGTAAATATTGTGTTCAATTTGTATTTTTTAAGAACGATAAACGAGCCCGTAAGGTGTTAGATTGGTGGAGGGAAGCTTGTTTAGAGTGGTGTTATAATAGACAAGAAGATGGAAAATTTGGCGATCAAAAATATTTAGATGATTGGTGCACGCGATTTGAGGGGGTTCATGAACTTCAGCATTTAGGTGGCGGAGTAGCTCCGTGGAATATGCAACAATATATTTTTATGAATAAAAAAGGTCGAGTATATGGTATTGAAAATAGTACTAAAAAAACTTTTGAAGTAATTTTTTACCATTTTCATGGCTTATTTTTCCTTTCTCCTGTCTATTTCCTTTTTGCAGCTGGTTATGATAAAGACATAAAAGGTGTTTTCCGTTCCTTTTTTATTCCTTATAATGTTGAAATATTGCGAATACGGAAAAAATACTCTGATATAAAGCGGAAAGAAAAATATGCAAAGAAAAAAGCATGGCTTCCTTATTCCCGTTTTGAAAAAAGATGTTGTTTGTGGAGTGCATGTATAGCAAAACTATATTTTTGGAAGAAAAATTAGCCTAGATTACATTTTATAATGAGTTTTGTCATTTTAGGTAAAAACGCAATGGTGTATATGTATATTTTAGGTCTTTTAAATAAGGATTTATGTGACAAAGAAGTGAAAAAGGAGCTATTCGTTTTGTGAAAAAATGTGTAGCATGCTTGAGTTTGTGCGAAAGTGATATATATTATAATGTAAATTAGTTGAGAATATGAGTACAAGAGTCCTAGCAATTATTGTTTCCTATAATTTTGCAGGTTGGATGAAACGTTGTTTGGGGAGTTTGCGTTGTTCGGAATTACCGGTTGATGTTGTTGTTATTGATAATTCTTCCACAGATAATACAGTACAAATGATTAGGATGGATTATCCCGAAGTTCGTCTAATATGTAGTAGTGAGAATTTAGGGTTTGGACGTGCTAATAATATAGGACTGAAGATAGCCTTAGAAGAGAAATATGATGCAGCTTTTCTGTTAAATCAAGATGCTTGGGTTGAAGAAAAAACAATTGGTACTCTTTTTAAATTGTGTCGGGAATATCCTCAATATGGTGTGCTTTCACCTATACATTTGACGGGTAGAGGAGACAAGTTGGATCATGGGTTCGCTATTTATACGGGAATAGATAATTTAAATGGTTTCGATAAGAATAAAGATGTAGTTCCCGTTCCGTTTATAAATGCGGCATTTTGGATGATTCCAACTAATGTTTTAGAGAAGATCGGTGGATTTTGCCCATTATTTTATCATTATGGTGAGGATAAAGATTATGCGAATCGTTTGATTTTTCATCATTATCTTATCGGTTATTCTCCTTTAGTTTTAGGGTGGCATGATAGAGAGAACAGAACTGGTACTCTTAATGAAGGGTTTCGTGCAGAATTTATTTATTTACTAACAGAATTAGTCAATATAAACTATTCATTTAAGAAAGCATTAAGACATAGTATTAAAGTCAGCTTAAAGAACGCTTATGTATCCTTTAAGGATGGTGAATGGTATAATTTTAAACAATGGTTGTTAATTGCATTAAGATTAAGCTGGCGAATAAGGAAGATTTTTAATTATAGAAAAAGAAATAAGTATAGTTCTTCTAATTACATTTTAAATTAAATATCATTGGGGCTAAATGATATTATGAATATTTGTTTTGTCTAAAATAAAAATGTTCCTGTCTCTTTAAGTGGGAATATTTTTAGGTCATTCTAAAAAAAATCTGTACACTTATTTTGATTTTATTTATATTTCCAGGTTTTATTGTCCTGTTCGCAAATATCTGGCTAATAAGGTGTCTAAAGTGGATGCTAAATATTTATAACTGTTTTTATTCTGTAAAAAAAGTAAGTATTTATTAGTAAATAGTATAATTGTTATATATTTGCTACCAAACCTAAACCGTATAATATTTGTGTATGAAAGTTTCTAGAAGGCAGCCTGTTGTTGCAGGCTGTGATTTCATAAAATGTGTGGTTGTTATTATATGTCTTCTATTATTGTCTTGTAGTGAAGAGGGCAATAGGGTGGAAGAACCTCCTTCTGCTTTTAATGAGGAGGATATTCAACATGGAGAAAATCTGAATTTTTATTTGTATAATGATTATGCCTGTAGTATTCAGTCGGTGTCTATAACGGAATCTTCGGTTAGAATAAGTGGCGAATATGTAGGTGAGGGAAACTTCTTTCTAGGTGAGATAACTCCTTATATGGACGTAGTGAAATTAAAAGAGTCTCCTTATAAAGTGAGGCTTTTAAACTCATTATTTCAAATAGAACTTGAGCGGTTCGTTGAGAGGGAAGGATTTTTATATGATAGATTATTATCAAAATGGGCTATCTTTAAAGAAGGGGTAGATAGTGATTATTTAGTTTCTCATGCCCACCATGCGGATGAAACTTTTGCTACTCAGCATTTGTCTCCCTTTAAAATTACATCAAAGAAAGGGATGGGAGGAATCATTCCTAATCAATATATATCTGATCTTACATCATTGAATATCAGCAGTGCTACTATCAATGTTTGTATAACCCATTTTATGCATCTTACCCCAAGAACAGGTGATATTAAACATACATATGGAGGAAAGAGTTATTATATGGATGAGAATTATCTTAGAAACTCGATTGATAGGGTTCTTTTGGCAGCAACTAAAGAGCGGAATATATCTGTTGCAGCGATCATATTATTAGAACCTGCATCTAAATGTACTGATACAGAATTAGGGAAAATATTGCAACATCCGGATAATGATGGGGGAACATATACTATGCCTAACATGACAACTCCGGAAGCCTTGAATTGCTATGCTGCAGCACTTGATTTTTTAGCAAAAAGATATTGTACCATTGATAATCGCTATGGGAGAATTAGTCATTGGATTATGCATAATGAGGTTGATGGAGGGAGAGATTGGGCTAATATGGGAATGAAACCGGTCACTGTATTTACTGATACCTATGTGAAGTCAATGAGAATGTGTTATAATATTGTGCGGCAATATGACTCTTGTGCAGAAGTTTTTGCTTCTTTTTCTCACTCATGGACTGAAAGATCCAATCCAGGGTGGTATACTTGTAAAGAGATGATTGATTTGTTAAATGCTTATAGTAGAGCAGAAGGTGATTTCCAATGGGGATTGGCTTATCATAGTTATGCTCAAGACTTGACTAATCCGTGTACTTGGAATGATCCAAATGCCACTTATTCTATGGGTTCTCAATTTGTTACGTTTAAAAATCTTGAAGTCCTAAATAAGTGGATTTTGGCTGGGGAAAATAGATATAAGGGATTTATTAAACGTTCTCTTTGGCTTTCGGAAGCAGGAGTAAACTCTCGTGACTATTCGGATGAAGAGCTTTTAAAACAGGCCGCGGGAGTTGCTTATGCTTGGAAAAAAATTAATGCTTTGGAGGGTATAGATGGGATACAGTGGCATAATTGGTTTGATAATGAAGTGGAGGGAGCTTGCCTAGGGTTACGCAAATCTTTAGATACTACTTATGATGGAGAGGCTAAGCCAGCATGGTATGTCTATCAGAAAGCTGGAACGGAACAAGAAAATGAGTATTTTGAACAGTTCTTACCTGTAATTGGAATTTCAGATTGGGATATTATTGAGAACTTCTAATTGTTTTTTTATTAACTAAAAACTGAAATTATGAGAAAGTTGAGAGTTTTTCACACGGGAAAACTAAGTCGCTTTATGGAGCGATGTGTAGGGTTATTTTTGGCGATACCTTTAATTGTGAATTTAATTTCTTGTCAGGACGATTTTCAGGAAGATGATGCTGGTTCTATCCCTCCTTCTGAGGAACCTGGAACGCCACCTGTTTATATGTTATTAAATGGCAAGTATAAATCGGGGGTTGTTCTAACCTTACACGAAGATAGTACTTGTACTGTAGAGACGACCGATGGTGATCCATGGGCAACAACTGGTACATTTGAGGAAGATGTTTCTGAAGAATGTAATGTTCTTGAATTTGAATATCAAACAGAACTGGGGATGAGTAATCTTGAGCTTTTCTTTATGGATGTAAAAACAGGAATTGATCCGGCACGTAGTATGAGTGCAGGGGAGGTGCCTGCTTCTAAAGAGTGGGCTTCTTTTAGTGTTCGTCTGAAAGAATATCGAAAGAACTTTAATTGGGGGAAAAAAGGAGATAATTTGCGAATGGATTTTGGCACTGATCCCAATAATATAATACGAATGCGTAACATTCGTCTGCGTGTAATGAATGAGGAAGAGAAGAAAGAAGAGGAAGAAGAAAGTAATGAAGCTTTAAATAAGGAGAAGTATGAACAAAGTATTAAAGATTATCTGAGTAATGATTATGCTTGTCGTATAACAGATGTTACAGTTGGAGAAACCTTGATTACTATTCAGGGGGAATATATAGGTGAAGGTTCTTTCTTCCTTGGTGAAATACCTCCTTTTGTGGATATGTTTAAAGAAGGAAAGATAGAGTTTAAAACCCCTTTGTCAGATAATTCTTTTCTTATACAGTTGGATCGATATGTTGATATAGATGGTTTTCAATATGATCGCCTATTATCTAAATGGGCTATCTTTAAAGAAGGAGTAGATGTGGATGAACTTGTTTCTCATGCTCGTTATACAAATGTGGATGAGATTTATGCAAAGCAAAATATCGAGGCTATTACGCTAAAATCAAAAAAAGGATTAGGAGGACTTATAAATCATGAGCTTTTGGCATATGATTTGGATGCATTAGGAATTAGTAGTGCTACGATTAATATTCCTATAAATAATTTTATGCATCTTTCTCAACAGGTAGGAGATATACCGTATGAGTATGGTGGGAAAACATATTATTTTAGTGAACAGTATCTTATAAATTCTTTTGATGTGGTATTGAAGCAGACTAGTCAACGTGGTATTGCTGTAGCTGGAATTTTGTTGATAGCTCCTGAAGGAGATGCTGGAGAACTCTTGAAACATCCAGATTATAATGGGGTGGCACCCTATACAATGCCTAACATGACTACGGTAGAGTCTACTCAATGTTATGCTGCTGCACTTGATTTCTTGGCACAAAGATATAGTAAGCCTGATATGCGTATAGCACACTGGATTATACATAATGAGGTAGATGGAGGAATCCATTGGACAAATATGGGAGATAAACCGATTGCTACGTTTATGGATACTTATCTTCGTTCAATGCGTATGTGCTATAATATTGTACATCAGTATGATCAACATTCCGAAGTATTCATCTCTTTTTCTCATGGATGGGCTATTGCTGCTGGTGGCGGGTGGTATAAAGTAAAAGATATGCTTGATTTTATGAATCAGTTTAGTGGAGCTGAAGGGGACTTCTTTTGGTCGTTAGCATGTCACAGCTATCCGGCACAATTGGGAAATCCTTGTACTTGGGACGATGCACAGGCAACTTTCTCTATGGATACAGAATATGTGACATTGAAGAACCTTGAAGTATTGGATAAATGGGTTAGTATCCCTCAGAACCAATATAAGGGAGAGGTCAGGCGTTCTGTGTGGCTTTCGGAGGCTGGGACATGTTCTCCAAGTTATGCGGATAAGGATTTGCAGAATCAAGCTGCTGGGTTTGCTTTTGGATGGAAGAAGATCAATGTCTTGGAAGGGATTAATGGAATCCAATGGCATAGTTGGTTCGATCATCTGGGTGATGGTGCTCGTTTAGGATTACGTAAATACAATGATGCGGAATATCAGGGGGAAGCTAAACCGGTATGGATGACTTATCAAAAAGCTGGTACTGATGCAGAAAATGAGTACTTTGAACAATACTTGCAGTGGATTGGTATTGATAGCTGGGAAGGTATCATTCAGAAGATTCCATAATGTTTATTAGGACTATATTGCTAGATATTGTAGTAGTTGGCTATTTCTGTTCTTATTTTTTAATATCTCTGGTGTTCTCTTATAAATTATGTGGTTTATATGGGATATAATTTTGATGTGCGTCTATTATTCAATAAAAGAATATATTATATCAAACAGATCTTGGATATAAGATGGGGTCTTTAAAATAAGTGGAATCTGTTATTTGTTGGTTATCATAATTATGTTTCTTAGTTAAATGTTTTTTGATACTATCTTTGGCTTAAAGGTTATTCGTATATGCATTTTGACTATGAAATTATCCGCTATATATTAAAGAATGAGTATTCTTTTTCTGTGGGGATTATGATAGATATAGAGTAAATTGCCGAATAAAACTAGCATTTTCTAGAAAAACTGCAGGTTTCATTCGGCAATTTACTCTATATTTGTCTGTATAACCCCAAAACAAGAAATGGTGGATACGCTTTATAGGTCATACCGGATGTTGCTTAGCAACATATCCACTGATTTTATCCGTTATCTCCATGATGAGATAGAGTGGAGTAGTAGGCTTATTGCTATTTTAGGTCCACGCGGTGTTGGTAAAACAACTATGCTTTTGCAACATATCAAGCTATATGATAATATCGACGAGACCTTGTTTGTGACAGCTGATGATTTGTATTTTGCAGAACATAAACTGATTGATCTGGCGATGGACTTCTATCAGCATGGAGGAAAAAAACTCTATATTGACGAAATACATAAGTATGCTGGTTGGGCTCGGGAGATAAAGAATATATACGATCTGATAGCCAAACTGTAAGTCGTGTATACTGGTTCCTCTATATTGGATTTGGAAGTCGGAGAGGCTGATTTGAGTCGTAGAAAGTTGGAATATCGTATGGTGGGGTTGTCTTTCTGCGAATACCTTGCCATTTCGTATGGTTATCATTTACCAGTTTATTCTTTAGAGGATATACTGAAACATAAAGTAGATTTTCCTTATGTCGAGGCGCGTCCTATTTTGTTGTTTAAGGAGTATCTGCAACATGGCTATTACCCTTTCTTTCAGGAAAAGGGATATTTGCTTCGTTTACAAAGTATCATTAAGCAGACTTTGGAAAATGATATACCGACTTTTGCGAATATGAATATAGCGACAGCATTGAAATTGAAAAGACTGTTGTATATCATAGCGAAAAGTGTTCCGTTAAACCTAATTTTACCAAGTTGGCGACTTTGCTTGATATGAATAGAAATACAGTTTCCGATTTGATGTGTTATCTGGAAAAGGCTGGAATAATTAATCAGCTTCGGGCAGAGACGGAAGGTGTCAGACTTTTAGGCAAAGTGGACAAGGTGTATCTGAATATTACGAATTTGTCTTATGTGCTTTCTGACAATACACCAGATGTCTATTGAGGTCGCTTTCTGCCATTTTGTATGCAATCATTCTTTTTATATAATCACTTGATCCCTTACTGGCAATTCTTTTCTGCTTATATAAATGTTCAATGTTAAATAATTGCTCCTATTTCTTTTTTGCATATGTTATTCCAATTCTGATAAGAAATGTTTCCTTTCTTGACCCTTTGACGATTTGAGAGTGCATCGTTGACAGTAAAACTCTTACGTCTCCATTCCATTGTGGAACAAAAGGTTTCAGGAATTCTCCGTAAGTATTGTATCAGGTGGAACATTATATGGTAGATATAGGCTTGAGACACCTTTTGTTGAGAATGTATTCATTTGCTGTTTGCAAACAGCATTTTTTCGCACTTTTTGCTGTTTGCAAACAGCAAATGATTATCTTTGTATCTCATAATACTAAGATATAGGAATGTATGGAAACTCTTTTTGCGAAACAAGACCGTTTGTTGTCATTGACATCGACTGAGATTATAAGGACATTGATGCATCGAATCAATTGGGATGCTCAGTTGGTGGCTATTAGAGGACCTCGAGGAGTGGGGAAAACAACTTTAATGTTACAGTATATGAAACTGCATTATGAGGTTTATAGTAGGGACGTGCTCTATTGTACATTGGATTCTGTTTATTTCTCTAATTTTACTTTGCTGGAATTGGCGGATGTATTCGTAAAGAATGGAGGAAAGCATCTCTTTCTGGATGAGGTACATAAATATCCGACTTGGAGTAAGGAGATAAAAGAAGTATATGACATGTATCCCGATTTGAAGGTTGTGTTCAGCGCGTCCTCTTTACTCAATATATTAAATGCTGATGCCGACTTATCCAGACGCTGTATCCCTTATGAGATGCAGGGGCTCTCTTTCCGAGAATTTCTATTGTTTTATAAACAAATGAGCTTTCCCGTATGTACGCTGGAAGAAGTCTTGACCTCGCCCGAAAAGATTTGTTCGGAAGTGAATAAAGTGTGTCGCCCTTTACCTCTTTTTAAAGAATATCTGCAATATGGATATTATCCGTTTTATTTGAAAAATCAGATAGATTATTATACAAGTATAGAACAGGTTGTTAATTTTATTGTAGAAACGGAATTGCCCCAGTTGTGTGGAATTGATGTGGGTAATGTGCGTAAGATAAAGGCCTTGTTGGGCATTCTTGCAACTTCTGTTCCTTTTGAGGTGGATATTTCCAAATTGTCAACAACTATAGGTATTCATCGTAATACTGTCATCGAATATCTGAATAGCTTGGAAAAGGCGAAACTGCTCCATTTGCTATACGCGGATCTATTGTCTGTTAAGAAGATGCAAAAGCCGGATAAGATTTTTCTGGATAATCCTAATCTGCTATATGCTTTAGCTTCCCATCCTGTGAAAACAGGAACGGCACGTGAAACGTTTGTGGTCAATCAACTTTCGTGTGACAATGAAGTGGAGTACGGGAAGAAAACCGGAGATTTTAGGGTCAATGGAAGATATATTTTGGAAGTTGGTGGTGAAGGTAAAACGTATGATCAGATTGCAGATGTGTCTGATTCTTATATTTTAGCTGATGGAATAGAAACGCCTTACAGGTGTAAATTGCCGATTTGGATTGTCGGCTTCCTGTATTGACGGGGAACCTGCAGGAAATATTCTTTCTTATAATGTCTGGGGCGTAAATAAGCGTGCATAAGCGGTTGATGGTAAGGTTAGAGTAGAGTTGCCGAATGAAACCTGCAGTTTTTCTAGAAAATAT
>USSR01000068.1 GCA_900557355.1 uncultured Bacteroides sp. | reverse complement strand
CCACAATACCATACAGGAGCCGCTTTCATATTAAAGCGCGGAATGCCTTCTATTACAAATTTATAAAACCCAACCTTTTCACCATCTTTTACGATTCTTGTCAGCCCTCCGTAATTGGTACCCATATTATATCTCAACCCTTTTAAAGAAATATATCCATCTTCAACCAGGCTACCCTCTGCAAATTTCTTCGCTTTACAGGTAAAAGGTATTTCATATTCACCACCTTCGGGAGACAGAATAAAAGGATTAGGGCCATCTACTTTTATAGTGTATTCATACTCTACTTTTGCCTTCGATATTACATCTATCAATTTATAGACAATGCTACTCCCATCAGCAGGAGGATTAACCAAGGTTCTTTTCTCAACCCATAAAGCATACTCATAGCCTTTTTCGTAAACGAAATCAGTAATTCCTTGAAAATCCAGCGTTTTGTAGTCACTTTCACTTTCTTCTTTTACCAGCATACAATCGATAGGAGAATCACTCCCCCAAGGCTGATAAGTACCAGTTTTGTCAGAAATAAACATTTTTACAGTTTCTACCTTGTCTTGCGGTTCATCATCACTACAAGCAACAAAGCCAGTGATTGGCAGGATTAATAGCAATAATCCTAATAAGCGTTTTGTCTTCATTATGTTTCCTTTAAGTCTAATTTTGTAATTATGCAAAGATATACAAAATCTCTTTAAGCCTATTATAAACAAAGCCTTTTATTTCTCTTCTCAAAAGAAGCTTGAATAGAATTTTAAAGGAGATAGGCTATATGAAGATATAAAAGCGTACCTTCGTCAGCAAAATGAGATATCGAAGAATAACAATATTATATGAAAACCATTTAAATCACCAGATATGAAAAAACACTCCATTCTATTCCTTTTAGGATTTATCTTTCCTATTTGCACCCATGCTCAGGACATATCCGGAACATGGAATGGAAAGCTGTCTCTCCCCAACGCTTCCTTGACTATTTGCTTCAACCTGCAACAAACCGAGCAGGGATATACCTCTACTTGTGATAGTCCCGATCAGAATGTAAAAGGCATCCCGACAGGTTCCACACTCTTTCAGGATTCGATTCTGACGATTCAGATTCCTGATATTCGTGCCTCTTACAAAGGAAAGTTGGAGAAAGACGGCAAAATATACGGAGACTTCACACAAGGACTTAGATTCAAACTAAATCTGGAAAAAGGAGAAGTAGCCAAGCCTAAGCGTCCTCAAGAACCACAACCACCTTTCCCCTATAAAGCAGAAGACATTACTTTTGAAAATAAAGAAGCCGGAATCACAATTGCCGGCACTCTGACGCTTCCTGAACAGGGGAAAAAATTTCCGGCAGTAGTATTGGTTACCGGTAGTGGCGCACAGAACAGGGATGAGGAAATAATGGGCCATAAGCCATTTCTGGTAATAGCAGACTACCTGACCCGTAACGGCATAGCCGTACTTCGTTGCGACGACAGAGGCGTAGGAGGCTCAACAGGCGTTTTTGCAGAAGCCACCAACGAAGATTATGCCAGCGATGCAGAAGCAGCGGTCAACTACCTGAAGGACAGAAAAGAAATTAATCCCAAACAGATAGGAATCATCGGTCATAGCTGTGGAGGAACCGTAGCTTTTATATTGGGCGCCCGTAGCAAAGATATTGCTTACATCATTTCAATGGCCGGTGCTGCCATAAAAGGAGACAGTCTGATGTTGAAACAAGCAGAAACTATTAGCAAGTCAAGTGGTACCTCTGATGCCATGTGGGAGTTAAACAAACCCACATTACGTACCCGTTATGCTATATTGGTCCAAGACAAAAGCACTGAGGAAATCCGGAAAGAACTATATGCCAATATTATTGCAACACTGCCACCCGTACAACTGCAAGACCCAAACATCGCCAAACAAATAGAAGTTGAGATGAGCAGAATGCTCTCCCCGTGGTATCTTCATTTCATGAAATACGATCCGACCCACGATTTAAAGAAGATAAAATGCCCGGTACTGGCTGTCAATGGAGATAAAGACATACAGGTAGATGCAGACATGAATCTCAAAGCTGTGGAAGATTGGGTAAAGTCTAACGGGAACAAGAAAGTTACCACCAAGAAATATCCCGGTTTGAACCATTTGTTCCAATCCTGTAAGACTTGTACAATTATAGAATACGGGCAATTAGAAGAAACCATCAGTCCTGAGATCCTGAAAGATATGACAGAATGGATTCTGCTGAATTGTAAACATTAGAGTTTTGCAACCCATAAGAAAGGCCGTATCGGAATAAATGAAACTCTTTTGTTGATACGGCCTTTTTCTTTACTTAGATTTTCTTTCCGATGTAGAATGCATAACCATAAAAGTCTTTATACTTATAGTATAATTGTTGCTCGTGGCGCTGATTGGCAATCAGTTCTTCAGCAGCTTGGCTACCTGCATATTTTCGTAGGAAGTCCTCTTGGGCTTCAACCTGCGGTATATAGAAATGTTCGATCCAGCAATTTTCCGGTATGCAGAAACAGGCTACAGGGATATATCCGGCCTTCTGCATCTGTGCCAGCTTATTGGGAATTGTATTTATTTCAGGATAAGCATCCATCCAGAAATCATTGATCTCAGCCGGACGTTCGTCAGTGAACCATGATACCTCTGATACGGCAATATAACCGCCTTTCTTCAAAAACTGACGCCATAGATTTAACCCGTATTCAAAACCAATATTATAGATGGCTCCTTCCGACCAGATAAGATCTAATTCTTCATTCCGGAACGGGAGTTCATCCATTGATCCAATAATACCTTTCACTCTGTCCTGAAGGTTAAAGTGCTCGACATTACTATTGAATTGGTTGATAAAATCAGGAAACAAATCAATGCCTGTAATTTGTCCCGAAGTATGTTGCGCCAGCGTAATCGTCTGGCCACCTGTGCCACAACCCAGATCAGCAATCAGAGATTTATCCGTAAGCCCCTCAACAAAGCTAAGAGCCTTGATTGTTGTTTCAGCACTTCCCGGCCCTTGACGTTCTACACTTGAAAAGTATTCGCAGATTAAACTAAAATCGAATTCGTGAATAGATTTATTTTCGTTACTCATGATGTTTAAATTTTATTGTTGATATATAGGTATAAAAATAACTCCTGCAAGAATATGCACGAGTTGAACTAAAGGATAACCGAGAGCATAATGCCCACAGTTATTTACTTACCGAATCCTTCTTAACTTTAAACATCCAACATTTTTTTATATCGCCACAAAGATAGGCAGACTTTTTATTCCTCCAAATTATCAGAAGAGAAAAAAGAACACCACCCTTGTGACATGTTCCTTTCGCCATAACTATAATTTAAGTTGTTATTATGTTTTCCTTATTTTCTGACACTCAGGACAATAGTAAACCGATCCTCCAAGATAGGCTTCTTTGACAATTACGCTGCCACAACGCGGACAAGGATTCTTCCATGTTTTGGAAGAAAGAATCGTTTTATACCCTCCCTCATTTCCATAAAGATCCGTCTGGGTATCACGGCCTCTTCCGGAAGTCATAGCCATTAAGGTATCCTTCAGAGATTTAAAAAGTACCCCTTTCTGTCCATCCGACAGGTCAAACACTTTCTGTTTCGGGTGAATCCCGGCATTGAACAGAATATCCTGCGTTACCCCATTTCCTACGCCCGGAATACGTTGTTCGGTAGCCAGCAGAGCTTTAGCCGTCAATGTCTTTTTGGCGAAAGCAAATAATTTCTCAAATTCCGCTTCCGTATAAGCATCACTCAGCGGGGAAATACTTTCACGGCTTATCGTATAATATTTATTGTCGATAACGGCATCGGGATAGGCACTGATAAAGCCATACATAGCAACCGTAAATACAAGGAACGATTCATCTTTAAAGGTCAGCAGCAACTGGTAATTGGCAGGAACTTTATCACCCGGATTATAGTAACGTGCGCTCACCCCGTCACCAATATTCATTATCACATTGCCCGACAGGTAGAAATCGACAAACATTCCATACCCTTTAGACGACAAAATCGTCTTTCCGACGAGCAACTTTCCATACTCCAGTGGATCGCCACTGTAAAACGTGAACTTATGAGGCTTGGTAGCATTGAACACTTGCGTAATCGTTTTACCACTTAAAACATCATTGGCTTGCTTACTCAGTGTAAGTACTTCTGGCAATTCTAACATACTTATATCATTTAATTATTTATCAATAGGAATATAAATCCCCGTCAGCAATCCTTCAACCGACGTTTCATCCGGCGCATTGAGATACAGCGACAGTACTGTTTATCCACTGTTTGATCCATGGCACAAATATACGATGCATATTCCAAATATGACTATCCCCAATAGGTATCTTTAATCATTTTCTTTCTGACTGTAATTTAGACGCGTATTGACTTGGAGAAATTTTATATTCAGCTACGAAGCATTTAGAGAAATAAGACGGATTAGAATATCCGACCATATACATGACTTCTGATACGGAAAATCTATGTTGCGATAGTAACACGGCTGCTTTCTTCATCCTTATCCGGCGAATGAGATCTACAGGAGTCACTCCTGCCAACTGCTTAACCTTCCGATATAGTTGTTTGTTATCCATCCCCACTAACTGGCAAAGCATAGAAACATTGAATTCAGTGTTTTCCATATTCTCTTCCATTATGGAAACAAGCTCGGTTATAAAAGCCTCCCCTGTATCCGTTTCTTTCTCTTTTATCTGAGAATGTACAGTTGTTTCAACGCATAATTTCTTCTCTATTTCACGCCGGGTTTGAAGTAATTGTTCTAACCTCGACCTTAGTTTATCGACGTCAAATGGCTTAGACATAAACACATCCACACCTGCCTTCATACTTTTAAGTTCCGTCTCCTTATCATCTCTCGCTGTTAACATAATAATAGGCACTAAGGCCGTTTGTGACATCTTCCGTATCTCCCTACAAAACTCAATACCATCCATTTCCGGCATAATCTGGTCTGCAAGAATAATGTCCGGATAGTGTTCAGAGGCAATAGTTATCCCATCTTTACCATTTAAGGCATGAAGACAACAGTATTCTTCAGAAAAAGCCTCCGCCAGATAAGTTGCCATTTCAACATTATCATCAACAATCAATAATACAGGTTTCCCTGCAAGCGGAGTTAATTGTGAGTCCGCCTGAGAGTGATTTTGCATGGAAACCACACAATTATCACCGGATAAAGGCAAAGTGATGGTGACCAAAGTTCCACAATCATCACCGGCACTATGAATACTAACATGTCCGCCATGCAATTCTATAAACTTCCGAACTATATACAGACCAATGCCACTTCCATCTTTACGCCTCTCTTTGTTTTTACTCTGAAAGTACCGGATAAACACATAAGGAAGATCTTCACGCCTTATGCCGCTACCGGTATCCGAGATTTGTATAGCTACCGTTTGTTCTTCCTGAATTATGGAGACCTCAATTTGTCCTCCTTCATCAGGAATGAATTTAATAGCATTAGTGATTATATTCGAGATTACAGATTCCATCTTTACTATATCCAAATTCATCCACATCTGTTCACCATTGGACACAAAGGCCGACCGGATATTTTTATCTGCAAAGATTGTAGAAAAAGCATCCAGAATATTCCTTATAAAAGAACATAATTCAATATTAGATCGGATCAAAGTATCCTCACTCGTATAATCCATCTGCTTGAAATCAAGCACTTCATGAATCAGCAAATTTAATTTCAGTGCATGTTTATATATAAACTCCAGTCGGCTTTTATGTTCCGGCTTCTTAGTTTCTTTAATCAACGTGCTTAAAGGAGCTATGATCAGGCTTAAAGGAGCCTTGATCTCATGTGAAATATGAATGAAGAAGTCTAATTTCAGATTTGAAAGCTCCAACGTCTTTTCTTTCTCTTTACGCTCATATTTCAATCTAAGATTCCTTCGGATATATTTTATAATAACAAAAACGATCACTGCCAATGCAAGTGCATATATAACATAGGCTATTACTGAAGCATACCATGGCGGAAGAATGGTAAAACCAAACTCTGTAACCGGGGATAGTTGAGGATCATCGGAGTTCCCATTCCGCATGAACAACCTATACCTGCCGGAATGTAA
The DNA here is from genome assembly GCA_900557355.1 of uncultured Bacteroides sp. Lineage (GTDB taxonomy): Bacteria > Bacteroidota > Bacteroidia > Bacteroidales > Bacteroidaceae > Bacteroides. The sequence goes on along the minus strand of USSR01000068.1, from coordinate 10,694 downwards.
ATTGGCAAAAGAAATACGATTCTGTCCCGGTTCTAATTTACTCCATTGTTTACTGTTTCCCAAACGATAATAAAATTCAGATTCTGAAGAATAAGCTAATGTGGAAAACTCAAATGTCAGATTCTTTTCCGTATGTGGCAATTCTATCTTATTCTGATATCGGATACTACTCCCTGCATAATCCACCATAGGCAATAGTTGCCTATCATTGCTCCGGACAGCTGTTACAATAACCGGGACAGCTCCCTTTTCACTCTTTATGGCATGAGTGGATACATAAGATATTCCATCATATCCTCCCCACAAGATGACATCATGTTGCCTGTCATAGAATCCGGCTTGGTAATATCTTCCTGAAAATGCCATACCGGTTCTCTGCGATGAGACAATATCCCATGCCATGACTCCTTCCGTACACGAAACCCAAATATTGGTATTTTCCAACACAAATGAGTGTACCTGACTTCCCCTGGATAATTCACCTATTTTCTCACTGGTATAAGTCAGGACATTAAGTTTATAAATCTCGTTGTTTGATGAATACCAGATAGATTGAATTCCATCATAAATCATCCGATTCGGATAAACGTCTAATATATGTATTTTACGGGCTTTGCAGTCTATCCGGGCTAAACCTTTTTGAGTATTGACCCAGATGAAACCATATTTATCAGTTTCTATCTGATAAGCAATTTCACTTACCTTGGTTGAAATCAATGAATCAGACAAGTTCCATTCCGCCCGAAACAAAACTCGATCATCGTGTGCAAGCAATTCCCGCTTGTTAACGATAAATATTCCGCCCAGATAAGTCGCAATCCATAGGCTGCCATATTCATCCTCATAAACATCATACGCCCAATTTGCTTTCTTCCGATTCAGCCTGTCTACTATGTTATAATGTACAAACTTCTCCCTCTCCCTATCATATCTTGCCACTCCGGCATCCGTAGCAATCCATACAATATGATCACGATCTTCATATATACATCTGATTTTGTTATGCCGAAGCAAGTTCTTCGGATTCTCAATATTAAAGCATTTCACTTTACCATTCTTGTCAAACAGTAAAAGTCCGTTTGTTCCTCCTAACCAATACCCTCCTTTGCTATCCTTGTATATATGGGTAAAATCATTACCATTCCTCTCATCCGTCAATTCAGAAATATGAATAAACTGAAAAGCAGAATCATCAACAATCAACGATATACCATAGTCAGTCCCTAACCAAACATTATTATTTCTGTCAATATAGCTACAAGAGATTACATTATTACACAAGGACTGCTCGTTTCGCAAATCATGAAGTATATGATTCACTTTTCCAAAACTTCGGCTATAAATATACAGGCCATTATCCGTACCTATCACAATGTTATTCTTGTTATCAAAAGCCAATGTTTTAAAAGTATTTGATGGTAATGCAAGAGACGGTTCTACACGAGAGTCATTAAGGCAATACCTGAGTAGATATCCTTCTGTCCCAATCCATAGGCAATTCTGTTGTTCATCCCACAGCAATGAATTCACCATTAACTTCCGGAACTTTTCAGGCAATATGACTGTCTCTCTTACTTGTTTTACCGGGTCATAGCAGCTTAATCCATCATAAGAACCTATATAAAGCCTACCATCGGCCGGTTCAAATGAATAAACGATTGATTTACTTTTTCCGGGATCTAATGGCAAATGTACTATGAATTCATCCTGAAAATCATAGTACAGTAATCCTTCATCATTAGTTCCTATCCAAAGTTTATTATCCCAAACAGCCAAAGAGCGGACAGACTTGACCATTTGAGTTACCGGATACAGATTCTCAAACTGTTCAGTAAACAGATTAAGAAATCGCAGTCCCTTGTTAGTCCCGATACAAAGGTATTCTTTACTTACTTGTACAATCGCAGTGATATTGGCATACTCTATATCGGTTTCTCTTGCCAATTTATAAATCTGATATCCATTATAAGAGAATAGACCGCTTTGAGTACCGACCCACACCAATCCTGTATCATCTTGAAAGACTACATTTACAACATTAGACTCTATTGGGAAATATATATTCTTAAAACTTTTATACCGATAATTATACGGAAAAGCAGAAGACAGAATATCAGAGCTATACGCCTGCATACCCCAAACTAAAATATAAACCAAAAGAAGTGTTTGCTTGCTAAGAATAATATTCTTTATAATCAGAAATCCTTTCATATATAAGGCCTATTCAGGCATTGATTAAAGCGAAGGTAATAATTTAATTCAATAAAGAGGTATACTGAGAGCATTAAAACAAAAAAATGGAGCAAACTATTCAGCCATAGGCTGTCCGTTTGCTCCATCCCCATCAATTAGATTATTTTTTTGGACCGGAATAATTATTATACCAGTCTGTATATTTAGTACCCTTTGACTCTGCCCATTTCGAGAAATCAAGATATTCACTGTCAATACGGTGAGATTCTGTCACCGGCTTGAAGCCCAATACAGGAATATCAATGGCAAACGGATATTCCCCTTCACGATCAATGTAATAAGCATCCTGATTAGTGCCGATAAGTGACTGATTCGCTAAGGATGTAGCTTTAGACTTAGGCAAATGCACCTCTGTCCTATCCTTTTGTCCCTCAGCATATTTCACAATGATATATGGATTATACCCCTTCAAATCATCTTTCTTAAATGAAGCGTTAAATTCCCTGGTTATTGTATACGTCTTGCCGATACTTCCCTTAGCATTAGGAGTCACTATAATGGACGACGTTTCACTTTCTACTTTTACACCCGTTGAGTTCGAGGTCACTTTACCAAATTGTCCGGGATCTATCTGATAAGCGAACGCATTTGAGAATGTAGCGCCATCGTGTACCGGAGTAAATATATCAGTTATCTTCGTTACCATGTTCTTGGTATTAAAAGTAACTTCACGCCTGTATTCTACTATTACATCATTCATGTCATAATCACCGCCCGAAGGCCAGATATCCTCAAAGGCTAATGTACCTTTCAGAGGTTCCACCGGATCCGGTTCCGGATCGTCTTTACCGTCATCAGGTTTAATAATAGGTCTATCGGGATCATCAATACTTCCTTCCGGAGTGGCGTCTACATAGAATAAGAGGTCACAGTAACTTTGATTCGCCCCATCTTCAACACCTATAATCGTTTTTCCGCTCTTCTCATCTTTCACAGAAACGAATCCATTCAAATTCCCAAAAGCCTCATTAGAAGTACGAAGTTCTTTTGTCCTAATTTCATTCTCTTTAACATCATAATCATGGTAGTACCCATTGAATCCATCAGCATATATAAACCAGCCTACCGTATACCCTGCCGGAAATTTCTCACTTGCTTTACCATCTTCATCAAAATAAAGCAAACGTGCTTTGTTTCCACACTTCAAGATTGGTAAATACTTGCCCTCATACGCAAATAATTTAACATTTGGGAATACAATATATTTATCAACAGAAGATATCATCTGAGGTTCCTCATCTGTCTTATAATAATAATATCCGAATGTATTATCATAAGATGCATCACGTTTAAGGAATATAACATCCAACATCGTTTCTACTGTTATCTTTATATTGGTAACCCTGGGTCCTTTATATAGATATGAATTATTTACTCCCGACATTCCATTAGGATTAAAAAATTTCATCAAGCGTTCTGCTACTTCTAAGGGAGTCTCGTCACCAATCTTATCAACCGACTTCAGATATGTACCATCAAGAGAGCCTGCCTCTCCCCACTTACACAACGAATAGAGATGATTCCGCCCATTAATAGTATATGGAACCTGACCATTGAAAAGATAAGAACGAGTAGAAGACTTCTGTTTTTTTACACTCATGTCAAAGTTTACAGCATTATTCTCTACATTCAGTTGCACGCATCTGGGTAATCCCCATGCCGCAGTATACAAATATACTGTTTTCACGGAAGTAGGTATATGCATCTCTCCTTCATACTTTCCATTATTGTCCGTATAAGTTTTGAATATAGCCTCTACTCCTTCCTTTTTCACCGGTGTACCTTCCACTGTTTCCATCGGGTCTTCGTCATATACCTCTACAAGAGCAGTAAAACCCGGAACGTCATAGTTCACCAGAAGTTTTACATCACCACGTGTTTCAAAACCGAAATATTCATCAGGATCAGGTAAAGGCTGTTTTCCTGCATCCGGATTATACACGTCTTTTTCCATGCATCCTGTCACCAAGCTGCCGAATACGATTGTGACAGCCACAATCATAATACCTTTTAAGTACTTTTGTCTCATAAATACATTCTTAAGATTACATAGTCAACACAAATTATGTGCAAAATTAGGCTATATCAACCAAGACAATAGCCACAAAATGGACAAAGAGTAACACAAAAAAGACAAGTTTAGCATTAGGAAGATAAAGCCATCTGATTATTAGTCAACTACAAAACTTTCCGACTTAAAGTTACTATAAAATCTACCGGAAATTGCCGTAAATTTCAGGACACAATAGTCGGGATCGGTCACGCCTTCCGGATAATACATCGTATCTCCTTCCTGCCATATCATCTCCTTGCTGGCATCATCCGTCAGCACTTCCATTGTGCCGCGCAACATCACTCCCCTAAAGAACCTTGTATCACAAAAGTAAATACTTGCATGATTGTTCTTTCGATATTGCGCAACACGCATTGATGAAGTATTTGTGGTCAGATAGATAACTTTTATTCCTTCCCTTTTCCTGGGCTGCAGCATAGCTTTGATATTCGGAAAACCTTCGGCATCTATCGAACCGATAAAGACCGTTTTCAATTTATCAATCATATTCCCTACTGTTTTTTCTACATCTCTCATAATTCAATTATTTTATTGGGTTATTGAATGAGGCAAAGATAGGGGCATAACGGAAAAGTAGTATAACAAAAAACAAGGAAGAAATAACACTTTTCACGGTTTATATATACTCCGATAAGCCAAAGGAGTTTCACCCGTAGATTGGCGAAAACAGCGTACAAAATAGGAGACAGTAGAGAAATGAAGTTCAAATGCAATTTCCGAGATAGGAAAATCCGTATAAACAAGTAGTCTTTTAGCTTCTTCCATAACCTTATTCTGAATGTATTGTTTCGCGCTAATCCCCAGAGCCGAACTTACAATCTCATTCAAATAATTGGAAGTGATACACAGTTTGTCCGCATAGTAACGGACAGAGTGATGTTCCCTCAAGTCGGTCCCTACCCATTCCATAAACTTGCTTAGATGGGTACTATTTGCCTCTTTATGGATACTGCCGTCAGACAACATCTTTTGATATGCCCGGTCCAGAAGCATGAGAGCTTCATAAAGCAATGCCCTCAATACATGTACGTCGTTTTGTTTATACGAATCGATCTCTGTCTTAATATCACTCAACAATTGAAGCATACGTACATAAAGCTCATTCGACAAATGCAGTCCGACAGATTTACTCCCCACGTTGAAAAAAGAAAGATGCTGCACAAACAACGGATCTTTAAAGAAGGAAGACAGAAACTCATCTTCGAAGATCAAAGCATAGCCATTTACAATGTGGCCGGTATCCCAATTCCGTATCTCTCCGGGCTTGGAAAACAAGACATCACAGGGAACTGCCTTATGCGTTTGATTATCGATAGAAAAGTTTCCTTCTCCCTCTGTAACGAAAGTAATATCATAGTAAGTCAATGTGTGCACAGTGCCCTTGGTCAAGAACCTTTTTACGTACTTCAGCTCTACGACATCCACTAAAAGTTCGCTTCCGTACTTAGTCTTATAGAAAGTATACCGGGGAATTGAGTTTTTCATTGAAAGGCTTCTTACTTTTAGGATTACATTACTGCATGCAAATATATTGAATCATACGGAAAAAACACTTATTTATTCCCATCGATACTCTTCGCTCACTGTATGTTTAAATTCTCGAGCCTGAATATGTATTTACAGTTCTACAGTATAAATATCATTTACAGTATTTCCCTTAAACTGTTCACGTAAATTAATTTTATAATCCTTATTTTTTTAGATTCTATAAAGATTTCATTACTACGCATTTTAAAAACATAGTTAGAGGATGAGCTTAATATCTTTCCTTCTATATCTTTATAGTTTATCTTATAGTATGTTCCCGATCCAGGAGCATCATCCATACGAGGTTCAATGATAGCCAATTCATCAAACTGATTGGTTAAATTCAAATTTACAATTTTAGTCTGCTTATCATAAGATAATTTATAAGCTATTTGAGCTTGGCTAACTAATGAAAGAAACAGCGACAATGTAAGTAGTAATGTTCTCATATTCATAGTCTTTTACGTGAAACGATTTTTATGATTTAAATTAAGTGATTTACTGAGGCTCTTGTGCCCACCAATAAAAAATATAACTCAGCATTTTTCCCTCGGCAGTAAGAGTAAACCAAAGCTCTTTCTTTATTTCTGTTTCTATTTTGCGATAAACGGAAACAGGAATTGTTGCAAAAGGACCGGACCTATGAAACTCAAAACTTACTTCATCAACCCTACCTGTACTTGAATTTATATACATCTTTATATTAAAATCATATCCCTTTATTCTTTGTTTTTCACTATCAGAAAATGCAGCATTAACAATAGAAAAACGTTTTGAGCGTGTCCAAGTATCACTCTCAAGCAATTTAATACCCGCATCTGTTTGCACAAAAGATTCACCAGTATTCTTATAAACAGGATAAACATTAATTAATTTATTACTTTTATTATAAAGTGTAACAAACCCAGAGGCTCGTACATCACACTGATAAATATAGCCATCTTGATTGAAAGTTTTAGTTGTGGCATAATAATTTGTCTGTGCATACATATATGTAGCACTGAACAGTATACTGATAAAAATAATTAAAGTTTTCATTAGCAATTTATTGTTAGTTTCTTTAAATTTGTAAAATTCTCCAATCCTGGTCTATCATAATCAAAGGGATATTTATCCGCTGGATAATAGTTCTCATGAAAAGTAGGTACTACCGTATTTGCAATTTCAAGTTCCAACTCTCCAACACTTGCTCCAGAACGTATATTCCCTTTATTATCAATTATATTTGTTAGATTTTTGATTGCAACACGCCGCGGATCAGTATTATCCCTTTCTTCCCATTTGCTTCCTGGATATTCCGGTAATCTACTTGTATAAAGATACTGTGCATACCATGCTTCTATTTCTCCGTTCATGTTAGAACCTTTATAGGAAGAAAGTGTCTCCTGATAAGCCCTGTAAGCATGCATCATTTCATGGAATAGCTGGTTACTTTCCATTTGGCTACCAAGGGTAATACCCGCCGTTGCCCCATTCCCGCTAAATAAGCCGTCTGACCCATTACTAAACTGAATAGTCAAAGTCTGACCATTAAGAAAATTTGCCAAGCCATTATACAATGCTTCCCCCATGCAGTCAGCTAAAATCTTATCAAGCATTTTCTCCAAAACTTTCCAGTTAGCCTCAGTCATGTTGGAATTGCGGAAGATCTTTTTAGCTTTTGGACTGTTGTTGCTGCCGGGTTTAACCGGATTAGTTTCATTGCCTGCTCCTCCAGGAGGATAAGGATTATTCCACCAGTTGTCATCATCATCATCATCATTATCACTTGTACTATCTTCAACATAATGACAATCATAATAACCACGAGTCTGGACCGAAGATTCACCTTGTTCATTATATGAAGGTGAAATATAGCCCACAAGTTTTCCATTAGAGTATCTCCAACCATTGATAAAGATACCATTTATCGCGTAATACAGTACCATTCCATCATAATCGGGTTCTCTATAGAGATAGCTGTTTCTTCCCATATTCCGACTACGCGTCAAATAATCATACGATCCTACAAATGCCATAATGAAACTTCGAGTTTTATTAGTTACCAAATCTTTCAATACAACCATTTTTGTTGTATTACGGATATAATCAGCTTTCATACCTGGTTACCAATGCTTTGTAGTTTCCTCATCAAGGATTATATGCATTCCCTTGCTTAGAGTAGGAGTTTCAACAACTTCAAAACGTCCCCTATTACTTTCTTTGGCTTTATCCCAATATGGTTTTATAGCCAGTTCTTTTTTCATATCTTATTTTTTTAATTTGTCGCAAAGTTCGAGCAAAATTCATTATAAAAATATTAGAGTGATATGTTAATGCATAAGAATATAGGATATAACTACTTAATAATAAATAAACTATCAAATTACTTCTGATAATTATTCCACTTTTTCCGTCAAATATTTCTCAATATTTCTTTGAGCCTAATTGTATGTTCCATATCCATTCTGCGCAATATAGACTTCTCTTTTTTATATACAAGCATCTACACTGCAACCAAGGATTAGTGCTATTTCAGAGAATTTGAATCCAAGTTTTATGAGACAGCAAAATCTAATATCATTATCTACTAAAGCATCATATCGATCTACTAAACGTGTGGTGAAATCGAAAGATACCAAATCTATTTCTGATAATAGTTCCTCCCAATCTTCCTCTTCCAAATTCATTTTACCGGTAGAGTTTTTAGCATTTTCATCTTTTATATACAGTAATCGTTGATAGATAGAAGTGTCTTCTATTAATCTCTTAAACTTAATACCTTTCAGCTGTTTTATTTCTTCTTCCTTTTGCTCTAATAGCGCTTTCAAGTCACTAACAATACGCCTTTCCTCTTCCAAAAGTCCATTTAAGCAACTATTTATTTGTAGTTGTTTAATTCTATCACCTTCACTTTCTGCGCATGATTGTTCCAAAAGACTAATTTCATCACGTTTTTCCTGCAAAAGCTGTTCAAGTACACCTGTTTTTGTCTGGATATCTTGTTGATTTAGCAATGACAATTTAACTTTATGTTGTTCTGTAAAGTGCCGCCAAACAATGCTGCAGATCGCAATCAATAAAACTATGGATAACAATAGTATATACAATCTATAACGAGACATGAAAGTCTCATATTGATATACGGACTGATGATAGAACATATCTTTTAATGTTGCAATAACCTTAGCAGGATATTCTTCCTTCATTGCAGAATCTTTATAAGCTATGTATGCATCTTCATATTGCAATGCCTCTGAATATCTTCCTTGTATTCTAGCCACATCAGCCAATCTCATATAAGCTCCATATTTTGTATAATAAGATTTGGATTGTACCGCTCTTTTTAAATAATAAGTGGCAGAATCATATTGTCCTTCTTTATAAAAGCTACTTCCGGCTATCAAAAAAGAAGCGTAGTACTTCGCTGTATCGGATTCTATGATGAAAAAATTGTGTACAGTTTCTATCGCTTCTTCCGTCCTTCCCATATATTGATATAATGACGCTAGAGAATATAGCATTTTCTTTGCCAAAGGAGTGTTGCCGCCAGAAGACAATATTGTTTGAGCTTTCAACAGTTTCCGTTCTGCCTCCAAATAGAAACCTTCTCCTCTTTCCATACAAATATCTGCTCTTTTGATGAGGCTTACTACCCATCTCAACGAATCTTTATGTTCACTCGCCATTCGTTCTGCTTGTTGATATACGGAATCGGCTTCTTCAAGCAATCCATGTGTATACAATAAGTGTCCCAAATTAGATTGTAATAAGCACAATAGATCATAATCTTGCGTTTTGTTTGCTATGGGCAATGCTTTCATAAATTCGCGCACAGTTCCAATTACATCTTTATTATCCTGATACACACGTCCCCAGTAATAATGTGCTTTCGCACACATCGATTCATCCTTTGAATTATCGTAATATTTCACAGCTATACGTATCAATGAATCATCAGTATGACGAATGTAATTTTTATCGTAGGCCTGAGTTAATAACAAAGCGTATCTGGCTTGTGAAGCCGGTGTATATAAAGATTCCGGTGAAACAGAACCAAGAATCTGCAAAGCACTATCATAATATGATTTTCTAATCAATGTGTCTGCATAAGCCAAAATTTTATCCTGACTATTTGTCGGACGTGGAATACAAGAAAAGAATCCAACACCCATAAGCAATAAAACATACAATATATTTTTCATAATCTCACCAAATAATACACCGTCCCCCTATTTGACTTTTTACAAGGAATATCCAATTTCTTCAGCGAACGGCCGAAGTGCCCTATTTTGCTGACCGACAGTTTATCGCGGGTTTTCTGCTGTAGATAATTGAATATCTCCATTGCGGTCAGCCATTCCCCTTCCCGTTCTTCTTCCGCCACCCGGAAATAGCAGTGGAAAAGCTGTTCAAGCGGACTGATCTGTTCAAAATCCCGGTTGGTTTCTTTCAGGATAGCTTCGTCCTCATCATTCAACCAGTAGCGCTCACCTTTATAAATGGCATCCATGGCTTGAGCATACAATTGCTTGTAGTTGATGGTGACATTCGTATCAATAGGTGCAGTCACTTCGATACAGATAAAACGGCGGCTACCACTGGGATCGGTAAGCAGGTCCATCTGATTACTGGTACCTATAAACGAGGCATAACGGCGCACCTCCTGAATGGTAGAACCGTAGGGTTTCCGCAAATTTGCCACAGGTTTCTGCAAAAGATGTTTCAGAAAGCCCTGCTGATTGGAGCTAATCTGATCAAACTCATCCAGGTTCACCAACAGAAAACGTCCCAGATAACGCTCCGCATCCTGTTTGCTCTTAAAATCAAGACTATCCGTATATCCGAAACGCAGTTCAGG
>USSR01000067.1 GCA_900557355.1 uncultured Bacteroides sp. | reverse complement strand
GGGGGTATAGTAATTATGAAAAAGGTGAACCGATAATCGGAGCGAATATAGTTGAAAAAGGTATCACTAACGGATGCATTACAGATCTGGATGGTAAGTTCATCATTACCAATGTGCACGAAAACGCTATTCTTCAAGTTTCCTATATTGGTTATCTCACTCAAGAAATTAAAATCACCAATCAGACTCATTTGAAGATAATCATGAAAGAAGATTCGGAAACTCTGGATGAAGTAGTAGTTATAGGTTATGGAGTTGTTAAGAAGAAAGACCTAACAGGATCTGTAGGTCAAATATCAGCCGGTTCTATGAAAGACCTGAAAGTATCACACCCTACACAAGCTATGGCCGGACAACTAGCTGGCGTGCAAGTTCAGCAGGTAGCCGGTTCTCCCGGACAAGCCGCCACTATCCGTGTGCGTGGAGCGGGTTCAATCTCCGCTTCCAGTTCCCCACTATACGTGGTTGACGGTTTTCCTTTAGGCGAACAAAATCTGAATTCGATCAATCCGAATGACATAGAATCTATAGAAGTATTGAAAGATGCCTCTGCATCTGCCATTTATGGTTCGCGTGCAGCAAACGGAGTTGTGTTGGTTACCACTAAGTCGGGTAAAGCCGGAAAAGTGAGTATAAACTTAGATATATATTATGGCTTTCAGAATGTCACTAAAAAAATGGACATGTTGAATGCTGAGGAGTTCGTTGCATTTAGTAGAGAAGCTTTCAACAATAATTATGTCGATCGTGTTCCGGGTGCATCACCCAATGATCCATTAGAAATGCGCCCTGCTGGTAACCGTTATCGCTATCCAGCCATATACGATGATCCAGAAGTTATGGCAGCCATAGGCAAAGGAACAGATTGGCAGGACGAAATTTTCAGGACGGCGCCTATTCAAAACTATCAGGTTTCTGTTAGCGGTGGGGATAGCAAAACAAAATATATGTTCTCTGCCGGATATTTCAATCAAGTAGGAATCATCATAGGAAGCGATTATGAACGTTTCTCAGCCCGTGCGAAAATTGAAAGTGAATTTACTAAATGGCTAAAAGTCGGGATCAATCTTGCGCCAACCTATATCAATCAAAACCGGGTGAACGAAGGACACTGGACGGGTGACGGAGTAATCATTCCGGCATTAGCAACCACTGCCCTTATGCCTGTTTATAATCCGGATGGAACCTGGTCTTCGCAAGCAGAATACGCTGTAGCTGGCGATGGTCTGAGTGGGGTTCCCAATGCTGTTGCTTTAGCAAAAGATATCGAAAATAAACGAGCCAATCTCCGCTTTTTCGGAAATATGTTTGCTGAAATTTCCATATTAAAAAATTTGAAATTTAAGACAACAATAGGAGCTGACATGATGAACTACAGAAGTAAGTTTTTCCGCCCATCTAACGTTCCTAAAGGTGGAACGGTGGCTCCACTTCCTTCAACTGATAGAAAAGGTAATACTGAGAACAAAGAAGTTTTTAATTGGCTGAACGAAAATACACTAAGTTATTTCACTTCTTTCGGAGCTCATGAAATTGATGCTGTAGCTGGGCTTACCTTCCAAAAGAACACTTACAATCAGAGCAAAGCGGAAGGTTCGGATTTTCCTGACGATATTATCCGTACCTTGAATAATGCAAAGGTAAAAAGCGGTTCTTCTGATATGAATGAATGGTCACTGATTTCTTATCTGGCTCGTGTGAATTATCGATATAACAATAAATACTATCTGACAGCTTCGATTCGTTCAGATGGTTCTTCCTGCTTCGGAAAAGACAATCGCTACGGTTATTTTCCGTCGGGGTCAGTAGCCTGGAGAATCTCACAGGAAAAGTTTATGAAAAATATCCAGTGGATTAGTGATATGAAAATACGGGCAAGTATTGGTTTAACCGGAAACAACAGCATGTCGGACAATTATGCATCAATCGGTACGATGAGTAATGCAAATTATGTATTTGGTTCCGGAACTGGAAATGTTGTTGCCGGATCAGCACAAGACAGTTTTTCCAATCACGCTCTGACTTGGGAAAAGACTTTGCAATATGATTTGGGATTTGAGTTCTCCATATTCAAAAATCGTTTATCGTTTATGTTGGATTTATATAAGCGCAGAACAACCGACCTATTGCTTAATGTAGATATTCCAACCATCACTGGCTTTTCCAAAGCTTGGCGTAATATTGGTAAAGTAAACAATAAAGGGATTGAATTCACAATCAATTCTGTCAATGTGATGAATAAAGACTTTAGTTGGACCACCAATCTGAATATGTCCATGAACCGTAATAAGGTGGTTGAGCTTGGTCCCGCAGGTGACCCGATACAAAGCGACGGTGGTGCTGGAACAACGCACATTACAATGATTGGTAAACCGATGGGAAATTTCTAGAGTTATAAACAAATAGGCGTTTATATGAACCAAGCCGATCTGGATAACAGTCCCCATTTGGCCGATTCGCATGTGGGTGATGCTAAATATGCCGATATAAACAAAGACGGAATAATTGATGCCGATGATCGTACCATTATCGGAAACAATGAACCTAAATTTTCTTGGGGGATGACTAACCAGTTGACATACAAGAATTTTGATCTCAGTATAGTACTACAAGGTGTTCATGGCCGAGATGTACTGTTCTTAGGAAAACGTTTTTTTACACAATTAGAAGGAAATATGAATCAGATGCGGGAAGTGCTCAACAGATGGCAATCTGAGGAAAATCCGGGAGACGGCAAAACTCCACGCGCAAATGCCTTGACTACGGGACAAAATAATGCCGTTTCAACCCGTTGGGTGGAAGATGGTTCTTTTATACGGATCAATAACCTGACGCTGGGTTACACTTTGCCTAAGGTACTTACTCAAAAGTGCGCTATGCAGAATGCCCGGGTATACATGTCTATCCAGAATCTGGCGACATTCACCAGTTATAGCGGATTCACCCCTGAAACAAGCCATAAAGAGGATAGCTCGCTGGCACCGGGAACCGACTATGGAATGTACCCGTTGAACCGAACTTTCACGGTTGGCGTAAATGTGACTTTCTAATTGTTAATACCTAAAAACAAAATAATGAGTATGAAAGCAATATATAAAATAGTAGCATTAGGCTTGTGTTTAGGCCTTATATCCTGTAGCGATTTTCTGGACTTACAACCGAAAAATAAATTAGGGGGGGAACAGTTTTATCAAACAGCGGAACAATTTACAATGGCCGTCAACGGTGCGTACTCCACACTTCAGGAAGGCGGTCAATATGGCAACTGGTATGTTTTTTCGGAAATTCCATCGGACAATACACACAATTTACTTTCCGGTTCCGTAGTCGATCAAGATGAATTCGATAAGTTCTATATCCGTACTACGAATCCTTATATTGCCAATTTTTGGAATAAGAGCTATGCTTGTATTAATCGTGTTAATACGGTTTTAGATCGTATCGATAATATAGATATAGACGAAACGCTGAGTGACCGGTACAAACTGGAGTGCAAATTTCTCCGGGCATTGACTTACTTTAATCTTGTTCGTGTGTATGGAGACGTTCCATTAGTATTGCATGAAATAAGTATCAATGAATCATATAAATACATGAGAGATCCAAAAGAAAAAGTATACGAACAAATCATTGCCGACCTAAAAGAAGCCGAAGCATTGCCTATATCTTATAAAGAAGACAAGAATATTGGTCGGGCAACTTCAGGAGCTGCCAAAGCTTTATTAGGCAAAGTATATCTGACACTGAACAAATACTCGGAAGCCGAAACTAATCTAGCCGAAGTGATAACTAGCAAAGTGTACGCACTTTTAGAGAACGAGGCAGGCTCGTTGAACAATAAGGGCTATGCCAGTGTATTCCATGCGGATAATCACAACAACAAAGAAACCGTTTTCGAAGTTCAGTTCAAGAAAGGCGGATACGGAGAAGGTAGTGATTTCCCGAACACATTTGCGCCTTTCAACTCAGGAACCAATGTTGTCCAAGTAGGAGGAACGGGAGGTAACAACATTCCGGAAATGGATATGTATAACGCATACGAAGATGGCGACTTGAGACGTGACTTTTCCATGGCACTCGGCTATAATGATTCACGTAAAGACGGAAAATGGGTAGAATCACGCTATGTGAAAAAATACTTCGACATCCCTTATCAAAATGGCGATAGTAACAACAACTTCCCGGTAATCCGTTATGCCGACGTACTTTTAATGTATGCCGAAGCATTAAACCAAAATGGAAAAACAGCGCAGGCATGTGATTACCTCAATCAAGTGCGCCGTAGAGGATTCGGTTACCAGACAACCGAAACTTCTCCCGTAGATATTAAAACTTCGGATAAAAATGAATTCTTCCTGATCGTTGAACACGAACGCCGTGTGGAACTGGCTTTTGAGGGGCACAGATGGTTCGATTTAATCCGCACCGGCCGTGCGATTGAAGTTATGACGAGTAAAGGTTTTAAACTCAACGAGACCAACCTCACTACTCCGATTCCGCAGAAACAGGTTGATGTAAATCCGGAATTGAAACAAAATGATTATCAGATTACGCCTAAATAAATAAAAATCATTGAGGTGTATCACAAGCTCCCCTCCGGATAAAAAGGAGTGGACTTTTGATACACCCCTCAATACCTCAACAAATTCAATGAAACTTAAGAACATCTTTTTACTAATCATTTTATTCTTTTATTGTGATAATGATATGCTGGCTAACGGATACATGGCTGGAAAGGAGTTCATCTATGAAAATACAGAGATGCGGCAGATATTATCATTTGAGAATAATACGATCTCCGTCCGATCGGTATTCGATAAGAAAAACCAGAAAGAATTGATAGCTGAAAATGCGCTTCCTTACTTCGAATTTCAGATTAACAAAGAAACAGTGCTCTCATCCATGCCGGTATGGGAATTTATTAAATACGAAGAAAGAAGTTTGGTTAATCAAGGTCTGGAGTATATTTTTTATTTTAAGGGTAAGGGAGCATACAAAGGCTTGAAAATAGAATTGTACCGACAATATTTTCAGAACTCAACACTTACCAGAGAGAAGATACAACTGAAATCGACCAAAGGACACAATTTTCAGTTGAATAAAAAGGAAGGAAAACTACATTTCATTTACCCAAGGTTATCTCTCAACAATAATATGAAAGGGGCTATACAGGAAATACAAATAGCTAATTACCAGCATTGGAATCATACATTTTATCCCTCTATTAGAAATCATACGCTGACGGATAGCGGTGAACTTTTCCTGAAAGGTCCTTTCTCTGTAACCTGCACGGGAAGTCATAAAGTAATGTTAACGTACGAACATGCCTCACAAGATGGAGCACAAGGTTTCCGGTTGTCGGCAGTCACCTCCATAAAAAAAGGGGATATTGACGCTAATCAAGGAGTAGAAGGAGATGAAACAGAAATAAAAGATGAAAATTTTTGGTTCATTGCTCACCATTACAGTCAAAACGGAAATACTCGGACAATAGCTACAGAACTAATAAGAGGAGGTTATTTCGATAATGAGAAAATACCATGCGACTCTTTTTACGAAACCGTATGGAATAGTTTCAGTTTTATCGGAAAAGATGAACAGATTGAACCGTTGATACACAATTATCTTTTCAGCCAAATAACAGAGCATCCTAAATCCCGGGAATCTCATTTTTATTATAATACCTGGGCCATGCAAAGAGAACTAAATAAGAAAGGGCATGATTTAAGAGAGGTCTTGACAGAGGAGCGAATACTCCGAGAAATTGACTATGCTGCTCAGATGAATATTGAACTTTTTGTACTCGACGACGGATGGGAAGAAGCGTTAGGTGTATGGACTCCACATCAAAAACGTTTACCTAATAAATTAACCCCACTTGTTAACCGGATGAAAGAGCATAATATGATACCAGGGATCTGGTTATCTCCGATGGCAATAGATAGCCTCTTTAAAAGATACCGACAACATCCTGAATGGATTATCCGCCGATCCGACGGAGTTCCTATTGTAGCACAATGGGGAAAACCAGTATTTGATATCGTAGGACCTTTTTCTGATTTATTTCTTGAAGATTGTAAAAGACTGATTGATCAAGGTATTCGTTTTTTTAAATGGGATGCAATGAATACTTTCAATAGTTCTTTGGCCGGTCTCAATCATGGAGATAATAGCCATACAAAAAAAGAAAGGATAGAAAGATATAATTATCTTTTCCCTTTTTATGTAACCCGTATTATGAAAGAGTTACGGAAATACAATAACGATGTAGTTATAGAAGTAGACCTTACAGAGCCGGAACGGTGCATGATTGGATTGATGCCTCTACAAGAGGGAATATTCTTTTTCATCAATAATGGTGCATCCGCTTATGGTGACTATTCCACTTACCGAACTAAATCTATGCGTACGGTCATCAATGATTATGGACATTTTTTCCCAAAAGAGTTGTTTACTTATGCAGTTTACCCGCATGATGTAGCACCATACCACGCACAACATTATAATATAAATAACACATTAATTGCCGGGCATGGTTTTTGGGGAGATCTAAGCCAACTTACTCCCAAAGAAAGGATTGGCATCGGTAAAACATTAGCAAAAGCTAAACGGGTAAGACCCTATATTCACGGTATAATGACCGATTATAATGTTAACGTAGGAGCATCACCGGAGATATACACCCAGGTAGATTCCGTGCATGCTTTCGGACAGATTATCGGATTCAGCGGATCAAAGACCAGACTCCCTTACAAATTAGATTTGAATCGGTCACAACTACTTGGAATCTTAAATCATTCTTACACAAGTAATCCCAAAACTATCAACATGGACTTCAATTTCAATAAACCGGACGATACGATAAGCGCTTTTCTTATTGGAAATAAAGGAGAAAAAGTATCCGTCATTTCATCCACAGGACAGTTGGACGATATACGGTTAGAAAACAACCTGCTGGTCATTAAGGTTGCATCAGCTTCAACCGTGTGTATAAAATATGAAGATAAGAAACCGATAAAAATTATCGGAGGAAATGTGCTATCACAGAATGTAAATGAAATTACCTTATATTCAAAAGGAAGTAGGGATATATCCATTACATTTGAAAACATTCTATAATACTTTCGATTAATAATGATATAAAATGAAAAAAATATTTATTCCTTTATTCCTAGTTACCGGAATAAGCAACCTATTTTGCAAACAGGCTGAAGAAAAACAACGTCCTAACATCCTGTTCTGCATTGCCGACGACATATCTTATCCCCACATGCAAGCATATGGAACGCCCTGGCTCCACACACCCGGTTTCGACCAAGTATCACAAAAAGGCCTGTTGTTTCAGCGCATGTACACTTGTAATGCCAAATCATCGCCCTCCCGAGCCTGCATTATTACAGGACGTAATTCCTGGCAACTGGAAGAAGCCTGCAATCACTGGCCCGATTTCCCTGCAAAATTCAAATCTTATCCCGAGGTATTGGCTGAGAACGGCTATAAGGTAGGAGCAACAGGAAAAGGCTGGGGACCCGGTTTTGCTAACGACTCGTTAGGAAATGCACGAAATATAGTCGGGAAAATGTGGAATCAGATCAAATTGACACCCCCGACAAAAGGAATATCCAATATTGATTATGCAGCCAACTTTCAAGAGTTCCTCAGAAATAAGTCCGAAGACCAGCCTTTCTGTTTCTGGTATGGGGCTTTGGAACCACATAGAGGATACGAATTCGGTTCTTCTTTAAAAGCTGGAAAAAATATTAATCAGATTGATTCTGTTCCATCTTTCTGGCCGGACAATGAGGCAGTACGCACGGACATGTTGGATTATGCGCTGGAAATAGAACATTTTGATAAACACCTAGTCGCTATTCTTCAGATATTGGAAGCGGCGGGAGAACTGGAAAACACAATCGTCATTGTTACTGCCGATCATGGAATGCCGTTTCCTCGCGCCAAAGGACAAGAATACGAATACTCTAATCATGTCCCGTTTGCCATGATGTGGAAAAAAGGGATAACGAAAGCCGGACGGGAGATAAAGGATCTTCTGAGTTTTATTGACCTGGCACCTACAATTCTTGCTGTAGCCGGCATACCGGAAGATAAATCGGGGATGCAACCGATAGAGGGTAAAAGTTTTCTCGACCTGTTAACAAAAGAAGACAGTAAATCGCAGAAGGACTATGTTCTGATCGGTAAGGAAAGACATGATGTGGGACGCCCAAACGATCAAGGATATCCTATCAGAGGTATTATAAAAGGCGACTTTCTTTATCTGATAAATTTTGAAACCAGTCGCTGGCCAGCGGGAAATCCAGAAACAGGATATATGAATGTAGACGGCAGCCCGACAAAAACAGAAGTATTAAAAGCGCGCCAGAATCCCGAAACGGAGAGCTACTGGCAGCTTTCTTTCGGTAAACGGCAGGAAGAGGAACTGTATAATATCGCAGAAGACCGGGAATGTATGGCAAATTTGGCAGAAGATGCTAATTACAATGTATTGAAAAAACAAATGCGGAGCGAACTTCTACAAAAGCTGACAGAACAGCAGGATCCAAGGATGCTTGGTCAGGGGGATATATTTGACTCATATCCGTATATGGGATCTGCCCGAGATGCATGGAATCGTATAAAAAAAGGTGAAAGTGTTCCGGCACGCTCAATAAACAAGTCAGATTTTGAACCGGAAGCATCCGGATTGAAAGTTAACTTTTGAATTAAAATATAAATAATATCATGAAACATTTATCTGGAATAATTTTTCTCTCCATTAGTTCAGGAGTTTTAGGCGGATGCAAACAACATCAGAAAGAAATGATAAAACCGCCTAATATACTTTTTGTAATCAATGACGATCAGACGTATATACACACAGGATTTGCTGGAAGCAAGTTTGTCCACACCCCTGGTTTTGACAGAGTAGCAGCCAACGGAATCTATTTTACCAATTGTTATGCCGGATCACCGGGAAGCGCGCCATCCCGGAGTACATTGGTAACGGGGCGTCATCATTGGCAAAATAAACAGGCAGGACAGCATGCTTCGTCCTGGATGAAAGAATTCATTCCCTTTGTTGATCTTCTCAAAGCAAATGGTTACCACACCGGATTTACCGGAAAAGGAGTTGACCCTTTCCGCTACGCCCAGAATGAGAAAGATTCACTATGGAGAAAAGAGAATGCAGCCGGACATGCCTACAATAAATACCGATACACAAAAAACGATTCGTCGGATCCGAGAACTGCAGGAGGGATTGGATTGATAGACTATTTTAGTAACTTCCATGATTTCATGCAACAACGCAAACCGGACCAACCTTTCTATTTCTGGTACGGTTCAACCGAACCCCACCGGGCTTATGAAAAAGGCTCATGGAAGCGTAATGGAAAAGAACTTGTTCAGGTTGATGTACCCGGTTTTTTTCCCGATACAGATGAGATAAAGGGAGATATGCTTGATTATGCCGTAGAGATAGAATGGGCAGACTCTCATCTTTATAAAATGCTGAATTACCTAGACTCCATCGGTGAACTTGACAATACGGTCGTTATGGTAACGGCCGATAATGGCATGCCTTTTCCGCGTGCAAAAGCAAACTGCTTCGAATATGGTGTACATGTGCCCCTGGCAATCAGTTACCCGAAAGGGTTTCCGGGTAAACGGCGGGTGGACGATTTGGTAGGTTTTGTAGATATCGCGCCAACCATTCTAGAACTTGCGGGAGTGGAACCTGATGGAATGCTTCCTATTTCAGGGCGAAGCATTGTGAATATTCTCCGGTCCGAAAAAAATGGCATTGTGGATGAAACCAGGAAATATGTATTTATGGGCCGTGAGCGGCACTCCTCTTCCCGTTGGGAAAACCTTGGATATCCGCAGCGCGCCATACGTAGCAGGGAACACCTCTTTATCTGGAATATAAAACCAGAACGTTGGCCTGCCGGTGCACCTCAGGCAATCAATAATGAAACGGGGAAAGTTTACCCGATGTACGGCATCGATGAAAAAGGTATTCATCATTCCGGATGGGCATTTACTGATGTTGATGATGCACCGTCAAAGTCATTTTTGATCGAGAATTATAAAGATCCTGTCATACACCCCTATTTCTGCATGGCATATGATAAACGTCCTGAATTCGAATTGTATAATGTGAACGACGATCCATTTTGTTTACATAACTTAGCCGGTAACGCTAATTATGTATCAGTCGAAAAAGAACTCAAAACAGCTTTGCAAAATGAAATGGAGCGTTCAGGTGATCCTCGTATGATCGGTCCTGATAAGGAGATATTCGAAACTTACATCCGTTATAGTCCGATTCGGATATTCCCTAAACCGGATTGGGAAAAATGAGAATTTATAAGGAATCACATTTGAAAACCCCTAAATCTTTAGTTTAGAGAATGAAAAATGCAGGGTAGCATAGGCTACCCTTGGCTTTCGATATATTTTCTGATAGTCTCCTGGCTGACATTTCCGGGGATGACCGACCTCGTGTCCTAAAAAGCAATGGCAGGAAGAAGCAGGAAAAGAGAGAAAGTATTAGTATCTCCGAAGCCGCTAAGTCTTTAGCTTAGCGGTAGTTCACATAATGCATATCCCCACAATTTCCTATTTTTCTTTTTTTACCCCGTTGTGGAACACAACGGGAGAGTGGACTTTTTGCGCTCCTTTTTTTTCTCTCTCTTTTACCTACCGGCATCCTCATATTGTATGCCCTTACTGAGTTATCAACCTTATCTATACGGCAAAGGATGTTTCGTAGCCTGTAGCTCCTTCAAGGCAAACCCTACGGGTATGGGCTGAAATCTCCACACCTGCGGGTAGTATTTAATCCCATAGCCTTGTATAAGCTGTCTACAAAACTAAAAACGCCTATAGATAAGGTTGATAACTCAGTAAGGGCATAAGTTTTTAAAAAAAGTCTGCCGTTAGAAGAGAGAACGAAAAAAGTGAATATAGATAGGTTTCAAATCTAGACGAGCATTAATCTTTAAAACAATAATAATATGATTTCAAAAGAGTTTCAAGCGCATTATGACAGGCTTTGTTATAGCCGAAGTAGGGAAAATGTATTCTGTGATTTTTTAGATGTAAGCCTCTATTGTCTATCTGCAGGTATGTTGTCAGAGGATTATTTGAGGGTAGAGAAACAATATACAAAGGAAGAAATGCCTCTTTTCTTTGAAATGCTCCATATTATTGCCGATGCTTCGGAAGACTTCGAGGATGCTTTAGGGGGCGTGTTCATGCAATTTATTTCAAATGGCCACAACGGACAATTTTTCACTGACAATCATATAGGAAGAATGATGGCTTTCGCTGTCAGATGTGACGAGCTAACACCCGAACAGTCCGTTTGTGATCCAACTTGTGGTTCAGGTACATTGTTATTGGCAGCCGCAAAGACATGTGCAGATAAAAATCAGGGCAGGAGACCTAGATGCTTTGGTTCTGATATTGATATTATATGCGTGAAAATGGCAGTTGTCAATATGTTAATGAACTCAATTCCCGGTGAAATTGCATGGATGAATGCTCTCACTATGGAGCACTGGAGAAGTTATTGCATAGCTCTGATACTGATTGGTGGAATATGGTTTCCATCTTTGAAGGTGAAAGGTGCAGGAGAAACTTGTTTTATTAAGCGCCTGGAACAAACGTTTGAAAAAAGCCCTGAAATAAAAGAGCAAATCACTGAAAAAGCAAGACCGTTACAGTTGTCTTTGAACTTCTAAAGTAAAAGCCTCTATAATCCTTAAACGGTTACGGAGGCTTTTATATTTCCCAATTTTTTCGATTGTGAAAGTCATTGTCCTAACAGAACATTAACAGCAAAATTCACAGTGATTGTCGTGCCTGATCCCATCTTGTATGTCCATATCACTGATGAAATGTTAGACGAACGAGCCTCAACGCATCTATATTTAAACCGTATATTTTATTCATGTTCTTCATTTTTATTTTCATTATTATTAGGTTGATTGGGTACTGTTGCCCAATACTTTTTCAGTCCGTTAGATATAGCTTGGGTGTGAGTGGCTGATTTTGTTCTACCTCTTAGACTTTGGCTAATCTTTTGTTTGGTTGTATCATTCAGTTGTCGATACTGTCTTTTGTAGTTGTTATTATCCATAGTTTATTTGTTTTATACATATATAAATATGTGGTTTAGTAGGAAAGTAAAGTCTAATAGGCTGAATTTTCAAAAAAATATCTGGAAAATTTTTGATGGATGGCTAACAGCTAGGTCTTTATCACACCTACTAAAATAGTACTTTCTGAATCTCGGATTACGGCGTTAAATTGTTGTATATTAATTTATTATAGTTGTATTTTATAGGTGTACTGATATTTTTGTCCTTATTAC
This sequence comes from uncultured Bacteroides sp., assembly GCA_900557355.1. Lineage (GTDB taxonomy): Bacteria > Bacteroidota > Bacteroidia > Bacteroidales > Bacteroidaceae > Bacteroides. The sequence goes on along the minus strand of USSR01000067.1, from coordinate 4,446 downwards.
TATACTTGCTAAATACTCTCTATAATTTTGCTAATTTGTGGCGTTGATTGCAGATAATCTACTATTTCTAAAAAATCATTCCAAAGGTTCAATATTTCATCCGTTAAGGGTACTTGATTAGAGCTCCATGAATCATTGATTTATGGAGTTTTATTTTTTTAGGCATCTTCTTGTTTCTCTACTCTTTACATTCCACACCGCTATGCTTTAAACTCTTTATTGATAGGTACTTCCGGGTGGTATGGGCAGCAATGCGAGGCGTAGAAGGCAGATAAACTTGCATTTACCCTATTCTTTTTGTTGATTTGCTTAAAGGAAAATGCCCGGATGCCCGGTTCAAAACTTTATTTTCCAATTGCGGTCTGTCCGTTTTCCAACTGCGGGCTGCCGGGCCCCCACATGGAAACTGTCGGGCCTGCAATTGAAGGACGAAGATTTGTCGGTACCAAAATGGGAAAATGCATCAGGCCAAAGCATGTTTTGCCTTGGGCATTACTTCATTTTTCCCTTTATTCCGGGCGAATGATTAAGCAGCTTTCCGTAAAAGCCTTATATTTGCAGTATAAATCATCATCATCTATGTACTTAAAGAAAATTATGGCTGCAACCCTTGCCCTTACTGCGCTTGCCGGGCAGGCACAGGAGAAACCTTTCAACATCATTCCCGAACCGGTGGAAATTACCGTGACCGGACAGGGAGAGTTTCAAATCCAACGTAATACGATGATTCGTGTGTCGGAGCCTGCATTGGCATCCTCGGCTATGTATCTGGCGGATTATATGGACCGTTATCTCGGCATACCGCTGCAAACGGAAATTCCTAAGACGGGTAAATCCCGGAGGAAAGGGAATCCTGCGGTAGAAGCAATCACTCTGAAACCTGGTGAACCAGCTTGTATCGTTCTAATTAACCGGAAGAACGGAGAGGTTTCCGGTGGTTATCAGTTGGAGATTATTCCGGCGGAGGGCATACGCATTGAAGGAAATGACGAAGCAGGTGTTTTCTATGGTGTGCAGACACTGATACAATTGCTGCCTACCCGTGCCGGAGTGTTGCCTATCCTTCCGGCTGTGAAGGTGAATGACTATCCCCGCTTTGCCTATCGGGGCATGCATCTCGATGTGGTGCGCCATTTCTTTCCGGTATCATTCATTAAGAAGTATATCGATTATCTTGCACTGCATAAACTCAACTATTTCCACTGGCATCTGACAGACGACCAAGCCTGGCGTGTTGAAATGAAATGCCGACCGGAACTGACAGAGAAAGGTTCCGTCCGTGAAGGGGAAATCCTCGGACTTTATCCGGGAAAATACCAACCGTTGCCTTATGGCGGATATTATACCCATGAAGATGTGCGCGAGATAGTGCGCTATGCTGCCGAACGTCACATCACGGTGATACCCGAAATAGATATTCCCGGTCACTGCATGGCTGTCCTTGCCACCTATCCGCAATTCAGTACTACGCCGGATGAGCCGAAGAAAGCGGCACTGACGTGGGGTATCTTTAATAAATTCAATAACGTGCTGGCGCCCAAACCGGAAGTTTTCGACTTTCTGAAAGATGTGTTTTCTGAATTGTGTGACTTGTTCCCCGGCCAATATATCCATGTTGGCGGAGACGAATGTGCCAAGCGTTGGTGGCAGGAGTCGGAAGAAACACAGCAATTCATGCGTGAACATGGACTGAAAGATGAGAAGACATTGCAAAGTTACTTCGTTCATTATGTGCAAGATGTGGTGAACGGTAAAGGAAAGACGCTTATCGGTTGGGATGAAATCCTTGAAGGAGGTATTTCGGAAGATTGCATCGTGATGAACTGGCGCCGTCCGGAATTTGGAAAGAAGGCGTTGAAGACGAATCACCGCACAATATTCACTTGCTCTGCCTGGTCGTACTTCAATCTGAAAGAGAGCCGTACCCAAGCGGAAATCGGTCCGCGTGGTCCGTTGCCTCTGGAGAAAGTATATGGTTTTCAGATTGTGCCCGATTCGCTGACTGCGCAACAACAAAAACTTGTCTGGGGAGCACAGGGGTGCTTGTGGACTGAATACATCCCTACTACCTGGAAAGCAGAGTTTGCCGTTTTCCCACGTATGTCGGCACTGGCGGAAAATGTCTGGTCGCCTTTGGAGAAGAAGAACTGGGAGAACTTCTCCCGTAAAGTAGAGACGCAGTATGAACGTTATGAACTTTGGGGGGCGCGCTATTCCGAAGCATTCTTCCGTACGCAAGACGTGGAACGAAAAAGATAACAGAAAAAGCTGTCGGTATGCAGTACTTTTCTTTTTTTTGCATTTAATAGAAAAAACGCTATACAAATCATTATGAAGTACTTGCTTTGTTTCCTTGTAGGGGTGTTATTAACTACCTCTCTGTACGCCCAAAGTGCAGGTGATAAAAGGTCCTCTTTTTCTGTTCATGCCGGACCGTCATGGTATTTGGGACAATTGATGGGAATCACCGACAGATCGGATGCCTATCGCAGTGATTTACGAAAAGGAGTGGCTTGGGATGTCAGCTATTTGGCACAAGTTGCCGGTCGGAAGTTGAAGTTCGGGGTGGGAGTGCTGTATCAGGGAAGTTCCTATAAAAATACGCACGACACCGGGGCGGATAAGATTCTGATGCACTACATGGCGCCGCAGGTATCTTTGACGATGGTGAAGAAACATTATCAACTTCAGTTGGCAGGTGGAATAGGCTATCAGTTCTATAAGGATAAAAGTAAGGTGTATGGCAAGCCGCGGGATGTTTCGATGGATAAACTTGCAGGTAACCTGACCCTCTCGGGCGAGTATTTCCTGACGAGCCACTGGGGAGCTTCGGCCCGCCTGAACTGGCTGGCATCCAGCACAGAAACTTATTCGGTGAAGTATCACGATGAGAAGTGGAATGTGGAAAATCCGAAAACCGGTACCGGTTATTTCGGTCAGTTATCTTTAGTCTTCGGTTTAAACTATCATTTTTGAGCGCTATGAAAAAGTTGTTATTTCTGTTCCTGCTGATTTGTTGCTGTGCCTGTGAAGAAGATAGAAGTGTAGACCCGACATTGATGCCGGAAGCTACAACTACAGGTGAAAATACATTGGGTTGTCTGATAGACGGTTGGGTATATACCAGTGGGCGGTATGGAATACCATCTGCTCGTTTTTATGATGATGAGGAAAATCATTATGTTGCAATTGATGCGGAAGTCGGTATCTTTAGTGGTTTGCATCTGGTGATTGTGAATCCCCGACAAGGAGCTAGTTGTACTTACATAGATGCTGTTTTTGATAGAGAAGATTTGGAAGATGGTGAAGCCTATATTACTCGTATGGATGGAACCATTATCAGTGGCACATTTAGTGGTGGGAGTATCAAAGAGGGGCGTTTTGATATAAAATATCGTGAGAAACCCGAAGGTGGAGAAGCGGTATATTGATATAAAAACTGCCCCTGAAGGAATTTCTTCCAAGGGGCAGTCTTTTTCACTTCGTCTTCTCTCAAGTCTTATAAAGCCTTTCGGTTGCTGATAACCCGTACAGCAGCGGTGTACTGTTGACAGGGAACAGACACATGAATGCCGTTGCCTTTGTCTTCAGTTGAAGCGTTGATGTAAGCTGACTTTAACAGCTGCTTCACGCTTTCCACTTCCCAGGGACTACCTGCGAAAACGTTAATCTGAGAAATCTTTCTACTTGTAATCATGTGCTTTAAATCTTTTAGTTGTACTTTCCGGTCGCAAATGTAAGCGGTTTGCGGGAAACAGAATAACTCAAATTGATCAAAAAGTAACATAAAAGGTGCAAACGATTTAGAAGTAGCCTATTCCTTCTATTTTTTCCTTTATTTTGTATCGTTCTTCCGGATTTCCACACGACGGATCTTTCCACTGATGGTTTTCGGTAGTTCGTCTACAAATTCAATCACACGTGGGTACTTGTAAGGAGCCGTCACTTTTTTTACATGATTTTGCAATTCCTTGATAAGCTCTTCACCCTCTTTCCCTTATATTCTTTAGCCAGTACGATGGTAGCTTTCACTACCTGACCGCGGATTTCATCGGGTACGCCTGTGATGGCACATTCTATTACAGCGGGATGCGTCATCAAGGCACTTTCCACTTCGAATGGGCCGATACGATAACCGGAGCTCTTGATCACATCGTCTGCACGGCCTACAAACCAAAGATAACCGTCTTCATCTTTCCAGGCAACGTCTCCCGTATAGTAGATACCATTATTCCAAGCTTCGTGTGTACGTTCCGGATCACGGTAGTACTCTTTAAACAATCCCAACGGCTTGCCTTTATCCGTACGAATTACGATTTGTCCCTGTTCGCCGGCTTCCACAGAACGACCGTCGTTGTCTATCAGGTCTACATCATATTGCGGATTGGGCAATCCCATGCTACCCGGTTTCGGTTCCATCCAAGGCATAGTGGCGATGGTGAGGGT
>USSR01000066.1 GCA_900557355.1 uncultured Bacteroides sp. | reverse complement strand
CACCAACTTCGACCTAAGCAACCACTATGAAGCCAATATCCGTATATTAGAGAAGTTTGACCCGAACAAGATATGGACAGCCGTACTTTATGATGCGGACCAACAAAATTTCCCATATATCAAACGTTTCTGCATGGAGGCAACCAACCGCAAGCAGAACTATCTGGGAGAGAACAAGAACAATCGCCTGATTTTACTGACGGATGAATGCTATCCCCGCCTGGAAATCATATTCGGCGGACACGACAGTTTCCGTGAACCTATGATTATAGAGGCTGATGAATTTATCGCTGTAAAAGGTTTCAAGGCAAAAGGTAAACGTATCACTACGTTCACAATGGAAACTGTCAATGAACTGGAACCTACACGACAGCCGGAGGTTTCGCAGGACACAGAAGATCAGGAGGAAGAAGAGCCGGAAAATCTGGACCCCGATCATGGAAAGAGTGAAGATGATATCCGGGATGAAATAACGGGGCAGATGAAGCTGTTCTAAGTGATTAACGATTAGCGATTAGTGACAAGCAACTATATCAATGAAGTTACATAAGATTGTTGTAATAGTAGGATGCCTGCTTTTGTCAGGTGGAAGTATAAAAGCGCAAAGTGTTGAAGACAAGGCGCTGCAAGAGCTGAGGGCGGACTCTTCTGCAAGGACACGCTTTATAACCCGCGCCACAATGTACGGTGTCGGCTTCACGAATGTATTCGACACCTACCTGTCACCGCAGGAATACAAAGGCGTTGACTTCCGTATTTCCCGCGAAAGTATGCGCATGACGAAGTGGATGAACGGTAATGTATCTCTGCAAAGTTTCTTCCAGGCAGACTTAGGCTATACACACAACCGGGTGGACAACAACAATATGTTCTCCGGTCTGGCAAACTGGAATTACGGATTGCATTATAATTTTCCGATTACTTCTAACTTCAAATTACTTGCCGGAGGACTTATCGACTTAAATGGCGGCTTTGTCTACAATCTGCGCAATGGCAACAACCCGGCACAGGCACGCGCTTACATCAATCTGGATGCATCGGGAATGGCAATATGGGATTTAAGAATCAAAAACTATCCGATTAGTCTGCGCTATCAGGTTAACCTGCCTTTTGCAGGTATTATGTTCTCACCCAACTACGGACAGTCGTACTACGAAATATTTACGTTGGGCAACTGGAACGGGGTAATTAATTTCACTTCCCTACACAACCAGCCATCCCTGCGGCAGATGCTGACTGTTGATTTCCCGGTAGGAAGAGCCAAAATGCGTTTAGCCTATCTCTGGGATGCACAACAATCCAAAGTAAATGATATAAAGACGCATACCTATTCGCATGTGTTTATGGTAGGTTTCGTAAAAGAATTGTTTCTCATTCGTGACAAGAAGAAAAAATAGAGTGATAAAGCGATAACATCGTGATAAGGGGATAGAATAATGGGAATAAAAGAAATATATCATAGTAAGTTTAGATGGCTGGGAGTAGCGCTCATGATACTGCCTTTGCTATCCAGTTGTATCCGGGAGGAAGAGTTCAACAATTCACCACAGGGAAACTTCGAAGCTTTGTGGAAGATCATTGACGAGCAATACTGTTTCCTGGATTACAAACAAATAGACTGGGATGCCATCCACGATAAATACCAACCTCTCATTACATCCAACATGGGTAATGACGGATTGTTCCAATTGCTTGACAGTATGCTGGCGGAACTGAAAGACGGTCATGTGAATCTGTACAGTTCTTCAAATGTGGCCCGTTACTGGGACTGGTATCTGGATTATCCCCGCAACTTCAACGAAGGTATTATCGAACGGCAATATCTCGGAAAGACGTACCGTATCGCTGCCGGCATGAAATATAAGATTCTGGATGACAACATCGGATATATCTATTATGAATCATTCTCCAGTGGTGTCGGTAACGGCAATCTGGATGAAGTCCTTTCTTACCTTGCTCCATGTAGTGGCCTGATTCTGGATGTTCGCAACAATGGTGGCGGAAATCTGACTAATTCAGAGCGTATAGCGGCCCGCTTCACTAATGAGAAAGTGTTGACGGGATATATCCAGCATAAGACGGGAAAGGGACACAGTGACTTCTCTGATCCCAAACCCATTTATTTGGAGCCCTCCAATAGCATCCGTTGGCAAAAACCAGTAATGCTTCTCATCAACCGTCACTCTTATAGCGCAACAAATGATTTCGTAAATGCGATGCGCTATTTTCCTAACGTTACTCTGGTAGGTGACAAAACCGGTGGCGGTTCGGGATTACCTTTCTCTTCAGAGCTTCCGAATGGTTGGGGCGTACGTTTCTCTGCCAGCCCCCACCTGGATGCAGACAAACAACATATCGAATTCGGCATTGATCCGGATGAGAAAGTAGATATGGATGAGAATGATACCAAGAGCGATGCCATTATTGAACGGGCACGGGAACTCTTAAAAGTAGTCCAATAAACACTTTCTATGCCAAACTGTTTGCCAGAAAGAAAAAACTTTCTATCTTTGCCACCGCTTAACAAGAAAGCCACTGCGGGTGTGGCGTAATTGGCAGCCGCGCCAGACTTAGTTTCTGGTGCCGAGAGGCGTGTAGGTTCGAGTCCTATCACCCGCACATAGATTTAAAAAAGCCTTCGGAAAACTTAATTCCGAAGGCTTTTTCTTTTCAAAGTCAGAACTATCTTTTCCTTATCTTACCTACTAACTTTTTGATGGAGCCAAAACCTATCGTAGGAGCATGTGCATGGCAAGTATCAAAAACAACAAATTGTCCGGGTTGCACTTCGATAAGTTCACTAATAGGATCGTCAAAAAACTGAATATCTTTTATTGTATCCAACGGAGCTTTCGGAAATTTGCACTCGCTACGCAATTTGTAACCATAGTTTTCAGCTACTGAAACAGGCATCTGTAAATCAAGATAATTATCATGTATTTCAAGCAATGCTTTCTCCTGTTCTTTCATATCACACTCCATTATAATCACCCAAGCATTATCATCATCCAAGATATAAGTACCTGGTTTTACATTGATTAGATCAGTAGTATCTATGAAATGGAAAACTGTTGCAAATGATGGATTCAAGGCTTCCCAGAAGGCTCTGGCTTCAGCGTCAGCATTTTGTACAATCGGTTGCATCAACATCTGTTTTCTTGTACAACTATACACTGTAATAGACACGCAGAGCACAATAAATGCCCTTTGTATAATCAATAAAAGTCTCTGTAACTTCATTTTATAAGATTATTTTCACATTATATTCTAAATACGGGATTCCCAACTGAATCTCGTATTTTAAACTATAATCCCAACGCAGTTAATGGAACACGTGTAATCGCCATATCCTCTTTGCCCACAGAATATAAAGTATACAGCCATCCATTTAATATTATAGAACTGGGATAAGCATAGCCTAAATTTCGCCCTTTGATACCCGCAAATCGATATTTCTTAGGAGCATCAATACGTAAAGCATATACACAATCGAATTTATATCCGTCCTTACTGACTGACACAGTTATCGGATCCCGGTCTAAATATAACGCTTGATCAAAACTATATGCATTTTGGTTGCCTATCAGCAACACAGTCCCGTCTCCTGATGAAATAGCCTGCGCTCTGCTTGGTGAATCCGGAATATCTGTCGGATAAGGAATTCCCCACCCACCTGCTCCATCATTGAAGCTCACATACATTCTATTACCATGTACCGGATTCTGTGAGGTTCCCCAGTCACGTAACATGAGTACCAGCCCTCCATCTTTAGCCCGATAGATAAAACTTTCTATTAGTTTATGACTGTCAATCGCCGTACGCAATACTCCCCATGTGTCTGCCGCCCACCAACTGATTTGATCGTTCTCCCGATACCAATTGCGTAGCCGGATACCTATAGGTGGAGCCGTAGCTGAAGCAAGATCTTGCATGTATACAGGCAATTTTCCACCATCAGGTAAGTTTTCAACCAGGAATGGTTGTCCGAATTCCCCTTTTTCGTTCACAGTACGAGCAATCGGATATACTTTGGCACCATGCACGTAGGTAATGGCATATAGCACATCATCAATAACCGCCCATCTGTCGGGTTTCAGATGAATGCCTTTCTCTGTACGAGGCAAGACCGGACCGGGAGCAGGAAACAATTCTTTTGCCTCCGACCACTTTCCCCACGCATCAGAAGTGGCATATAACACACGTTGCCCGGGAGCATCTTCACCTAAAGGATGATTTCCCCACATTGCATAAAACTTACCTTTATGATTAATCAGACAAGCATAATGATTATAAGCACCATCTTCCCGAGTAGGTGGTTGCCACACTACTGCATGTTCAGCCTTGGATAATACTGGGAATCCCGCACCAGCAGAAAGGTCAACAGTTGGCATTTGAGCATTCCACATTGGTACAACCGGTGTCCCCTGCTTAGTAACCTTATTCGTTTTAAAGTTTTTTGTTCCTACTTTCACTTCAATCTCACCTTGATTGTCACCACCCGGAGAGGATTTTTCTGAAGACGTTTGACAACAAATATTGGATAGCTGAATAAAAACGAGCAAGCCAGTTATCGATATTTTTTTTAAATTATCCATAATATTTTTTATTTAGTTTTATTTAGTAGCCAACTGTTTGTTCCAGCTTAGCACCAACATTGCTATCAATAGCTGTCTGCGGAATAGGCCACCACTGGTGAAAATCTTGTATAGAAGTCCGGGTAAGCTCTCGTATACTATATTTCCTTACCCTATCCACTAGTCTCCCCATTCGCACCAATGTTCTGCGGCGAGGTTCCTCAGTAATCAACTCTCTGGCACGTTCATCCAAAATGTAATCTTCCGTTACGTCGGATGCTTGAATCGGTTTTGCTCTGGCACGTTCACGTACCACGTTAATATCCTTAGCTGCATTTTCCAAATCATTCAACCTAAAGTAGGCTTCGGCACGCAACAAATAAGTTTCAGCCAATCGGTACACAATGAAATCCTGATAGGTACGCCCGGACCAAGACGTACTCGTGTTGGTTAATGTACCTATATCTCCCTCAATCTTACGAGGATAAGGATAAACATTTTGCATAGTATCGATTTCTGTTTTTCTTGGTTCTACCAACTGCCCGAAATAGGCTGATTTCGGATTTGTGTAACGGAACTCCCTACGCATATTATGAACCGAATTACGCATATCATTGTCCCAGTTTCCTTTCCAGACATTATATAAGAAATAAGGCGTAGGACGTACTTGTCCGGTCCCTCTTCCCATACTATCAACGACAATCATACCTGACTTTCCGGCAGGATCAGTAAGTCTTTCATACCAAGGTCCCCAATTTCTCAAACGATTATTGCCATTACTACCGCCTTGTCCACCTAATGTCATGTCCTCAAACTGCCATACATAAATGGACTCTAAATTACCGGCATCACGATTCTGATTACCGTCTTTGAACATATCAGAGAAGGGATCTCCCGGCTCATTCATTTTGGTACCAAAACGTTCATCCATCAACTTATATAAACCGGAATTTATAACTTTATTAGCACTTTCTACAGCTAACTGATACTCTCCAAGACTAATATAAACTTCAGTCAACAGATGATCAGCAGCAGCTTTCACAATCCGGCCTTGCTTTTTCACCGTTGCAGGTAGCCATTTAGAAGCATATTCCAGATCAGCACGCGCAGACTGGAGGACCTCTTCACGGGTATTTCGCACAAAATCAGTTTTGGGACTAACATAAATGGTATCTATAATAGGTACTCCCCCATACAGATTAGCCAACATATTATGCGTATAAGCCCTGAAAAACTTAGCTTCGGCAATCATTGCATTCTTTTTTTCTTCACTACTCCATATATCAGCCAACTCCGGTTTACTGGCATATGCAATGATGGTATTAGCTATAGGAAACATACTCTCGTAAGCCCAATCCCACACATATTTAGTCACGGTACTAGTTGGAGTAAGCAGGGTATTATAATTATTACTGGAAGCTGACTTATTGCCAAACGACGCTATGTCTGTTGATGCACTCATTATATAAAAATAGCGGGAGCCATCACGAGCAGCCATCTCATCACGGGCAGCCTTATGCATAGCAGTCATATAGGCTTCAAAACCTATTTCGGAGGTCAAGACTCCTTCTGTACTATAATTAGAAAGAGGCACTTCATTAAGAAAATCCGAACTGCATGATTGGCCGGTAACTATTAACAGTGCGGCACACAGTATTTTACTTGTTAGATTGACGAGTGTTCTCATTTTTTTCTTGTATTAGTATTTTCAATATTACTCAAATAAATTAGTATTAAAAGCCTAACTTAAATCCTAATGTATATGTACGGGCAATAGGATATCTTTCTGATGAGATTGATTCAGGATTAGTACCCAGCCAATCTGTAAATGTCAGTAAGTTCTTTCCACTCAAGAATACACTGAGATTAGATAAACGATACTTAGTCAGGAATTTCTGAGGGAAACGGTAGGACAATGACACTTCCTGTACACGAATGAAACTGCGGTCGGAATACCAATTATGCCCAAGTACGCTTCTTCTATATTCAAGTGAAGGACGGGAATTTGATTTATTTTCCGGAGTCCACCATCCCCCATCATACATATTAACAGGACGGACAGGATCCAGACTATTGTTATAGAAATCCAAATCATTGAATGTTCCAATCCAACCTTGCATTGCATTGATGAAGATGGACAAATCAAAATTCTTATAACTGAAATTATTAGTAATACCCCAACGGTACTTAGGCTGGCTACCCTGCCCAATAATTGTACGGTCATGTTCAGCTTCAACCTTACCATCATCATTCAAATCTTTGAATCGTGCATAGCCAGATGCATATCCTGCAGGGAGTTCATCTCCCTCCTGATAAATACCATCAAATACATAATCATAATATACATTAATAGGCTTCCCTATGAACCACCTGTTGCCAATGTCATCATCTTCTTTACCATCCCCGTTAGCATCTTCACCATACAAACTTACAATTTTATTCTTGTTATGTGAGAATACAAAACTTGTACTCCACTCAAAATCTTTATTATGGATGTTCACTGTATTCAAAGTTAATTCAATACCTTTATTATTTACCTCTCCTAAGTTCGTCCATATAGATGAATATCCTGTCATTACAGGAATAGACCGCTCTACCAACAAATCGCGCGTATCCATATTATAAAGCTCAACCGTACCACCGATTCGCTTATTGAACAGTTCAAAATCTAATGCAATATTAGCTGTATAGGTTGTTTCCCATTTTAAATCCGTATTGGCAATTCTAGACGGATAAATGCCCAATGCTGACTCTTCGCCAAACACATAACGGCTGGTGGTTGCCAAACTTAATGACTGATAAGGTGAAATAGCCTGATTACCTACAGCACCGTATGACACTCTCAATTTCAGCAAGTCCAGAAATGCCGCATTATCCAGAAAGTCTTCCTCAGAAACTATCCATGCAAAAGCCGCAGACGGGAATGTTGCATATTTATGATTAGCCGCAAAAACAGAACTACCATCCCTTCGGGCTGTCAAGGTGAACAAATACTTATTCATGAGTCTATAGTTTAACCTTGCCATAGAAGAGATACCGGAAACTTTCTTAGCCGAGGAAGTTGTTTCTTGTAACCCGCCAACACCAAGATTATTCCATCCAAATGTGTCAAACTCTAATTGATCTGCACTTGCTGTGGTACTTTCTTCGTTACTTCGGTTTGCACCATACATTAAAGTTACATCAAATGCATGTTTTTCACCCAATTGGAATTTATAGTCTAAAATATTTTCAACAACCCAATCGCGCGACATCCAGTTGCGCTTGGAAGCTGATGAAGTATTTGCATCAACATATACATCATTCTTTGTAGAGTTATAATCACGAATCCAACGATAGTTCATTGAGTAGTTTATCCGGTATGTAAGACCCTTAACCCATGGAATATTAACTATTGAATAAAAATTTGCGAATAAATTATTCCGGTAATAATCTTTCTGAGAAAGGCTATTACTCCTCACAGGATTTTCAGAAACGCCTTGGTCTTCGGGTACAGTATATTGTGTGGGTGACCCATCTTCACGATACCACGTGCCGTATGGACTTTGTCTCTTGGCCAGATTGACCGATGCAGGTACACCTGACTGGTCGTTTTGAGAAAACATAGTACTGGTACCGATGCTCAACCAATCAGTAATCTTGCTTTCCAAATTCACTCTAAAGGACATTCGGGTCAGGTTGTCATCAAGTATCAATCCTTTTTCTTGCGCCATAGAGGCAGAAATATAATAGTTAGTATTCTTGGACTTTCCTGACATACTTGCATCCACTGATAAAAGCTGCCCCTGTTGAGAAATCAAATCCAACGGATCAATAGTATGGCCATTTCGATAGTTTTCGGCCTCCGTTAAAGTCAGATATGTAGAAACATCATTCGGATCATATGGGATTCCCCTAAGCCGTCGAATTTCCATTGATTTTTCCAGATAACGTTCCGGGGTCAACAACTTCAATTTAGAAGCCCAATCCGACAAGCCATAAAATGCACTTACATTAATATTAGGCTTCTCTGTTTTACCTTTTTTAGAAGTGATAAGGATTACTCCATTCGCGGCACGAGAACCATAAATTGCAGCTGAACTGGCATCTTTGAGTACTTCCATAGATTCAATATCGTTCGGATTGATATCAATCATACTTCCATTAAAATAAATGCCATCCAGAATAATCAACGGATCGTTTCCACCACTCAACGAACGAGGACCACGCACCAGGATACTACCGTTCTGCCCCGGACGCCCATTATCTGTAAACTGAACTCCAGCCACCTGACCACGTAATGCCTGAGTAACATTAGTATTCGGACGGCTTTCCATATCGCTCATATTCACTTTACTTACAGAGCCAGTCACATTACGCCGACTTTGGCTTCCATAGCCAACCACTACAACTTCCTCCAAAAGGCCTGCATCTTCCTTTAAAACTATTTTAAAGGAATTCTTTCCTGCAACTTTTATTTCTTGCGGTAAAAAGCCAATAAATGATATCTGAAGCATTGCATTATCTTCTACAATCAGTTTGAAATGCCCATCCACATCTGTAACCGAACCATTAATAGTGCCTTTCTCTACTACATTTGCTCCGATAATAGCTTCTCCCCGCTCATCAGTGACTGTTCCGGTAATTTGCTTCTTTTGCTGAGTTGCAGCACTATTTCCAGGCACCTCAATATGCATCTCCGCTTGTGTGCCACTATAGGCATAAGCACCTATTGTCAAACTATTATAAACAGCCAACAATAAGAAAATGGAGCTCGATTTTATAATTAGCCATAAAAAATCATACGACTTTGCTGGTTTATTCATATCTTTACGTGTTTTTGATAGATTAAAATTTAGTATACAATTTGTTTGCGAGACAAAGGATACGTTAATTAATTAAAAACATTCTACAAAGTCGTGATGCTGCAGTGCAGCACCATGACTTTTTTTCTTATCTATACATCTCTCATAGGCATACATGTATTATAATTCAACTTCATTAATAACTCCCATTTCGTTACTGAACCGAGAACTTTTCATAATATCAATTTATTCAGCAACTATCTGCACCTTTACTTTTTCATTTTATTTTTTTTGCGTGCAGCAATATTAGCAGCTGATTTCTTTACTCTGCCGGGCTTACTAATACGCATTCCCAAATCGCCACGTTCTGAAATTATTTTTCCTTCTAAAATATCCTCTTCTGTAAAACGTGCCATGAGTACATCGCCTTCACGAGTACGCTGATGGTCATACGAAATATAAATATATCCGTCTGGTGTCTGGAACCCTGTGGGATATGAAACTCCGGAACGTTCATCAAGCAGTAAATTACCCGACCAGGTTTTGCCATCATCTGTAGAAATAAAAGCACGAAGATGAGAACGAGACTTAAGTTGCTCATCAGGCATACCATGACGTACAAGCAAGAGATTGCCTGACTTAAGTCGTAAAATAAAATGGCGTGAATTGACATGCTCCTGATATTTTTCGGGCTCTGTCCAAGTGAATCCCTTATCAGTAGAATAACTTTGCCAGATACCTACGCCTGTACGTGCCGTCATCCACCAACTACCATCTTTTTTCTCTATTGTCAGATGTTCATCAAAACTGGGAGAGGGATATTTCACCATTCCACGGAATTCCCATGTTGTTCCCTGATCTGTTGATACCATAATGTGAGCACCACGTTTAGCATCTAATTCCGGATGTGCACCCTTCAAAGGATTCTCCTTCCACCCCTTTTCTAACAATATGTCCATGCGGCTACGAGGCCAGATACTTACAGGAAGTACCCACTCACCACTACTCATCACTGTCGGTTTTTGGAGTGTACAACCAATACCTAAATAAACAGGTTCTGACCATACAGGATTCTCAGAATCCGGATTTTCGCATAGCGTATACCAGTTACCGGAACGTCCGTCATAGTAAGTCATTGCCTGGTCGAAAAAGAGCCAAAGGCGTCCCAGCGGATCTGTCCATAATTGGCCTACAATAGTTCTGCGTTTAAGAGGCAGTGATTCATCATGAGGATCAATAACTACTTTTGTCTTTGTCCACTTTTTGCCCTCATCATCACTCCAAGCCAGCACAAAAAAAGCATTCGCATTATCTCCGCCACCAACCCAGCAAGCCCAGATACGTCCGCCCGGCGTACGTTCTATTCCTATAGTCATACCATAATCCAAATTCTTGGCATTATATTTTTTACCAGGATTGGTATTAACCAGCGGCGGTATCATAGCCAAACTGTCTGAAATGCGTATAAGCTCTTGGTTTTGCGCGACTACAGTATGAGTGGCACAAAATATGAAAAACATTGTGTACAAAATATTAAGTTTTTTCATGGCAATATAAATTTAAATTTAAATATAAGTTACTTTCTTATCAGACTTTAATTCTTTTGTATCCTGAGCGTAATACAGCCAAATCAGCTCCTATAGCAAAAGCACTAAACCCCATCACACACAAATCAGAAATATCTTCTTCCGGAGAGACCAATATCCCTGCTTGTTTACCGGAGGATATAGCTGCTTTAACAGTTAAAGAAATGGCCTCCTGAAAAGGTATTCTTTCATCAGCACTCTTTCTGACTGATAAATCAAGACGCAAATCACGCGGACCAACAAAAAGCATATCCACTCCTTCTGTTGCCGCTATAGAATTAGCATTTTGTACGCCTTCGTAGTTTTCAATCTGAGCAATAAACAAAGGTGGTTCCCACTCTGTGATATTCCTGGGAGCATTTTCCCCGTATCCAAACGACCGGGAAGAACTCGAGAATCCTCTTTTCCCGAAAGGCGGATAACGCATTGCACCCACCACCCGGGCAGCTTCTTCAGATGAAGAAACATGCGGCATCATAATACCTGCAACTCCCCAGTCCAGCAGACGCGCAATAAGTCCACTACGGAATTCACTTACACGTACAATCACTTTTGTACCACTTGATTTTACAGCCATCAGATTAGGCAGAATGTCATGCTCCTGCATGAAGCCGTGTTCAAGGTCGAACAGCAACCAGTCAAACTGCATCATCGATATTACTTCGGTAACAATGGGGGAACCTAATGAAATCCACGTACCTTTACCAAGTATACGAGCCTTATTTTCTATATTCTGTTTCATACGTAAATTATTAATTTAATTCGCTATTACCTTATTTCTTCACAAGTCATCCATACTTTTCAGCTCTGTAAGCCCTTCATATGCGAGTTCTAATCTACTCAATGTAAAATTATGCAATCCCAGACCTCCTTCAGATCCCGAATTTATCAGAAAATAGTTACTATCTTTTTTAAAATATCCCGCCCCAACCCTTATCACAGCCTTAAACAGCATATTACGCATCAGATGTAGCCAAAAACGTGGTATGAAATTCTCCGGCAGAGGTTTTATTTCCTGATATCCTTCTATTAATGCATTCATCTCTTCCTTTGAGTGGAAACAAGCCATAAGTGAAATATCATCAGTAGGATCTCCTGAAATAGTATCGTCCCAATCAATCACAGCCTTTATGCAATCTTCCGTACCAAGCACATTCCATAAAGCCAGATCTTTGTGTACAAGACATCCACGTGAAATATCCAAGAATTTCAAATTAGCCACAACTGCTCCTAAAAAGCTATCAGCTTTCTCCTTTGTCAGAAAACTGTGCTGCACCAAGAAATCAAAATGCTTCTCTATATTCAGCATATAATAGTCACGATAAGTGGAATGCAGTCCTTCTAAACGTCCGTCGACACGCAAAATATCAGAATTGTATGGCCCAAAACCGTCCGTTGAAATACTTTGCCATCGGGCTATATAAGTACCTAGTTCACGCATCACAGTTCTCGTTTGCAGTTTATGAGATTTATAAATCTTATTCAAATCTGAGAATTCGACGTTTTCCATAATCTGCCAGGCAAAATCATATTTAATGCGAGATGAATCTACAGCGTATATGTTAGGGGTTGGAATTCCAATATCATGCACTCTATTTATAATGGTGGTTTCAACCTCCATATAGTCATCTTTCTCCGGTCCGTTCTCAACTCTCACGAAGTAGCTTTCATTATTCCTTGAAGCTAAAAACGTTAGATGGTTTCCTTGTCCTCCAGCTGAGGATAAAGAAAAATGTTCGCTTCCGAAATAATTGGTTAGTAACACCTCCAGTTCTTCCTGAACCTCTTTTGCATTCCCCTCATTACCTTCTTTGATTGCAAAAAAGGCCGAAGGACGATCACACTTCCAATAATAAATATTTTTTCTTGTTCCCATATCAATGTTTGGATGCTTCAAGTTCTTCAGGGTTCGATGTAAAACGCCAGATAGTAGCTAATATTCCTCCGATAGCAGTTTGCATGATCGAACAAAATACAGCAGGCACAGCTACAAGCGGCATAAAAGCAGGAAAACTATTACGAGCAAGTACCGCAGCCAAGCCTCCATTCTGCATGCCAGTTTCACATGCGATAGCCTTTGACATAGGTTTATCATACTTAAAGATTCGCCCAAAAGCATAGCCAAGGCCAAAGCCCAGCGAATGGAGTAATGATGCGGCAAGGGCTAATTGACCAGCATATTGAAACAAGAGTTCTTTTCCGTCAACCATAGCGGGAGCAATAATAGCACCGGATATGAAAACAATAGCCCATGTTGAAACAACAGGACCGGTTTGCCCCAACTTTTCTACAAACTTTGGAAATTTATACTTTATAAAGACCCCCAATGATACAGGAATCAATACTACCTGAACCACATTGAGAAACATCCCCCATGCATTTACATCAACATATTGTCCTGCCAGCAACTTGCAGAGCAGAGGAGTCATAAAAATGCCTAAGACAGTAGATACGGCTGTACTAATTATCGACAATGCAATGTTCGCACGGCCAATATAAGCAATCATGTTGGAAGCTGTACCTCCCGGACAACATGCTACCAATATAAGACCTACAGCAAATTCCGCAGGCAATCCCATCGCCATTGCAACAAGCCAGCCAGAAAGTGGCATGATAGTATACTGTGAAATAGCAGCTATTAGTACCACACGTGGTGTAGCAAATAAAGCTTTGAAATCCTCAACCCGAAGTGTAAGTCCCATACTGAGCATAACGACCGCCAATGCCAAGGTCATCCAACTCCCTTTAGTAAACCACATAAATGCACCTGGATATAAATATCCGACTATAAAAGCCAGAATAATCCAGATAGCATAAAGGTTAATAAACCATTCAATAATCTTTTTCATGTTTCTATTAGTTTTAAAATTAATATACGGTTAGCAATTTATGCAATCGATTGCATTGTGGCCTAAATTAAATTGCTAATGGTAATTCACGGTTAATCAAATACTTATGAGGTTTGAATTTTGATTACAGGTACTTACTTTTTAAAGATGACTCTCTTACTATAAGCTGTGGCTTATATACAATATCTTGATAAGGCATACCAGAGATAGCCTCCAACATTAATCTTGCGGAAGTTTTTCCAATACGATAACTAAATTGTTCAATAGAACTCAAAGGTGGATTCAATAAGACATCCCATGGCTCATTCACAAATCCTACAATGGCAATCTCCTGTGGGATTTTAATTCCCTTCTCAACAAAAACCTCCATTGCCGCTTTAGCTGCAAAGTCTCCCGAAAAGAGTATACCATCAGGCAACTGCTGGTTCTTTTGAGCCGACAATTTAATTGCATATTTCCGTCCTTCTTCTTCAGTGGTTAAAGCTGTATGAATATGTTTATTCGTAACTTCTAATCCATAATCACTCATAGCTTGCCTATATCCTCTATCCCGCTCACTCCATATCGAAACATTTTGTGGACCACGATAAAAGAAAATCCGTTTACAGCCTTGCTCTATAAGATGCTTCGTAGCCTCATAGGCCCCATTATAATCATCTTGCACAACACTACTTGTATTTGGAATAGCCATCTTACGATCGAACATAACCAAAGGAATTCCACTTTCGACCAGCGATACATAATGAGAATAATCAGTCGTTTCAGCAGCAACGGCAGCAATTATGCCTACAACTTTACCTTGACTCAAAGAAGCGATAATTTTCTTTTCACGCTCGAACAAATTACCGGAAGTAGCTATAATTAGGTTATAACCAGCTTTATATATCTCTGTTTCAACGCCAGCAATAGCCTGAACAAAATAATTACGATCAATGAGAGGCACAATCATTCCTATCGTCTTAATTTTACCGGTTTTCAAGGCCACTGCCATTTGGTTCGGTTTATAATTGAGCTCCTTTGCCAATTTATGAACAGCCTCACTTACTTCGCTGCTAATTCCCTTATGGTTATTCAGCGCACGCGAAACTGTTGAAGCCGAGATCTTCAATTCTTTAGCAATATCATAAATAGAGACTTTTTTCTTATCCATCATTATATTGTATCACTATATGAAAATACTATTGTGCACTGAAAGCTATTACTTCATTGCAATCGATTGCAATTATAGTGAAATTATAAATAAAACAAACACATCACCTTCATATTTAACATTTTTTTAACGAAAAGGCAATGTTGGCTAAATGAAACATAGGAAGAGAAGATAAATACCTTAAAGATCCTTCCTCCCCCAATTGTGTTAAAAACCCAAGATTTAAAAGCCCTCAAAATCTTTTTTTCATTTGCATTGTTCTGATGCAATATATCATTCACATAAAAATTTAATGCAATGAAGAGAAACCTGAACCCTCCTATGAAGAGAGCCCTAAGGCTTAAAAATCTATTCTTGACGGCATGTTTCCTGTTGATAGGCACTGCCGCATTCTCCCAGGAACACACTGTAACAGGTGTTGTTACCGATTCATTTAAAGAACCGTTGATTGGTGTATCCATAGTGGTACAAGGAACCAACACCGGTGTAGTGACCGGACTGGATGGCGATTACTCGATCCAAGTTCCTGCAGATGCTACCCTCGAATTCTCATACGTAGGTATGGAGAAGCAAAGCATCAAGGTAGGCAACCGCAATGTCATCAATGTACAAATGAAAGAAGACTCGCAAATGCTCGCCGAAACAGTCGTCATCGGCTATGGTAGCGCAAAAAAACGCGACCTGACGGGATCTATCACCAATATTAAAGGGGATGAGATTGCCAACAAACCGGTTGCCAACCCACTGTCCGCCCTGCAAGGTAAAGTGGCCGGAGTACAAATCATCAACTCCGGCAAGGCTGGTGCCGACCCGGAAATCCGTGTACGCGGTACAAACTCCATCAATGGTTACAAGCCATTGTACGTAGTAGACGGCCTGTTCAATGACAACATCAACTTCTTGAATCCACAGGACATTGAGTCTATGGAAATTCTGAAAGACCCGTCTTCACTTGCCATCTTCGGTGTGCGTGGTGCTAACGGTGTCATCATCATCACCACCAAGAAAGCTAAAGAAGGACAGACCCGTGTAAACATCAATGGTTCATTTGGCTTTAAAGCCATTACCAACAAGATTGCAATGGTGGATGCAGATGGCTTCAAGTTGCTGTATAACGAACAATTAAGAAATGAAGGTAATCCGGAATACGATTTTTCCGACTGGACAGGCAACACCAACTGGCAGGATGAAATATTCCAGACCGGATTCATCACTAACAACAACATCAGCATCACAGGTGCTTCCGACAAACATAGCTTCTACCTCGGTGCGGGCTATGCTTACGAACAAGGAAACATCAAGCATGAGAAGTATAGCAAAATCACACTGAACATCAGCAATGATTATAAAGTAACAGACAACTTTAAAGTAGGTTTCCAATTCAACGGTGCACGTATGTTACCGGCCGATTCAAAGAGTGTTGCCACTGCCTTGCGTGCAGCTCCGGTGGCAGAGGTATATAATAAGGAATATGGTTTATATACCTCCCTTCCCGGATTCCAGAAAGCACAAATGAATAACCCGATGGTGGACGTTGACTTGAAAGCGAACACTACAAAAGCGGAGAACTACCGTGGTTCGGGCAATATATACGGGCAATGGGACTTCCTGAAACATTTCCAGTTCAAAGCCATGTTCTCACTGGATTATGCATCGAACAGCACACGGACTTATACACCGATTATTAAAGTGTATGATGCCAGTGCCGAAGGTGATATAGCTACACTGGGCACCGGCAAGACCGGAGTCACCCAGGCCAAAGAAACGGAAATGAAAGTGCAGAGCGACTATCTGTTGACCTACACCAATTCATGGGGTGATCACAGCCTGACAGCCACCGCCGGTTTCACAACCTATTACAATAAACTCGAAAATCTGAATGCCGGACGCACGCAAGGCGTAGGTCTGATCATTCCGGACAATCCCGACAAATGGTATGTAAGTATCA